>NZ_JAAKVR010000014.1:0-137046 GCF_049175755.1 Aeromonas sp. 600282
GCGTTCAATCTGAGCCATGATCAAACTCTTCAATTTAAGTTTGGTTGCTTCGAAAAGCGGCTCAATGAATTGCTGAAATAAACTGTTCGACTTCTTATTGCTAAGAAATCGTCTTGGTCACTTCACCAGACATTGAAAATCAAAAATTGTTTTTGATGTTCGATGCTGTGAGTGCCCACACAGATTGCTTGATTCAAATTGTTAAAGAACGTCACGCTTGTCGCGTTGAGGAGGCGCATATTACGCTTCTCACCTCGAAAGTCAAGCGGTTGTTTTCGCTTTTCTTTCGGCGCCCACTTCGCTAGGAAGCTGGCTCATCAGTCCGGCGTGTTCCGCCGTGCTGGTAGGGGCGCATTATAGGGGGCGGCGCTGCGATGACAAGACTTTTTTTGAAGATAATCACGAAAATTTCAAATTATTCAATTAAAAACAGCTTATTCAGTGTATATATACAATGTTATCCACAATCCGGTTATTTCACTCCCATTTTAGCGTCATTTATGTCGCCTTCAGTGACCTTGGGAATGCCATACTGGAGCCGATAACCTCTCCCGAGTGGTCCATGGTAGCGCCAATCAGGAAAGCTGGTTACCATGGAGGTGAATATAGTGTTGCACCTTTTTTGCTTTCATTTACAAAAGGTCTTTTAAGATGAATTTATCCAAGTTTCCCGTATATATGCAGGCCGCAATCCTTGCTCTGGTATTGGCAGTGGTTGGCTACCTGGTTGCCCAGGCCCTGCAGTTCTCTTTGAAAGCGGAAGTGATTTTTGCAGCAGGTCTGGCCATCGGCGGTTTCGTGGTACCGCTGTTCCTGAAGCGAACCCCGGCTAATGTTGCCGAGTCGATCGCCAATCAGGAGACTTGCACCTTATATGTAGGCAACCTGCCCTATCGCGCCAATGAGATCGCAGTGCGCGAATTGTTTGCCGAACAGGGCCAGGTCATTTCCGTGCGGTTGATGAAAGACAAGGCAACCGGCAAGCGCAGAGGTTTCGGTTTCGTGGAGATGCCCGCCGCCGATGCCGCCAAAGCGATTGCCGCTTTGAATGATAAAGAGTATCAGCAGCGCACCCTCAAGGTGCGTGAAGCGAATGACAAACGTGATAAAGAGGAAAGAGAAGGTAGCGAAACTGACGCCTAACCGCTCGTCAGTACTTCACCTCTTCCAGTGATGACAGCCCCCATGCTTGCAAGGGGGCTGTCAGTTTTTGAGCCTCCCCATCCAGCCGGGTACAGTAAGCCCTGGCAATTACCTCTTCTATATGTACAGGCTGCACGGTGGCATGCCCGCCATTGTTCAGCAACCAGGCCACCCGTTTGGCAACAGCACTGCCCGAGTCAATAAGCTGGCATTGCGGCATCAGTTGCCCAATCTCTTCATTAAGTAGCGGGAAGTGAGTACAACCGAGCACCAGCGTATCCGGCTGCTCTTCCCCATCCAGCCAGTCGGCCAATACCTCGCGCAGCAACGCCATATTGACCGGCAAGCCCGCCAGCTTGTGTTCGGCTTCTATGACCAGCTCGGTGGTGCCCTTGAGCAGCACCCGCTTGCCGGGAGCAAACTGGGCGATCAGTTCGTGGGTATAGTCGCGGCTCACAGTGCCTGGCGTAGCCAGCAGACCGATACAACCATTGCGAGTCTGTGCAGCGGCAGGCTTGATGGCTGGCACCACCCCCACCACAGGAATATCCAGTGCCTCACGCAGGGCTGGCAGCGCTATCGTGCTGGCCGTATTACAGGCAATCACCACCAGATCGATATGATGACGGGCCACCATGGTGGTCACCAAGCGGGTGCAGGCAGCAATCAGGGCGGGCTCGCTCAATTCACCATAGGGGAAGTTGGCATTATCGAAGCAGTAGAAATAGTTGTGTGCCGGCAGAACGCGGCGGATCTCGCGGTAGATGGTCAGGCCACCCATACCGGAATCAAACACGAGAATATTGGCCACTTGAGCTCCCCTTTGGTGCAAGGCGGCGATCATACTCCCGCCTGCCGCCAATAGAAAAGGCCCTGCCAATAGCAGGGCCCCAGATTTTTCCGCTTGGCCGGGTCCGGCTTAGAGTGAGTAATCCATCGTCACGTAGTAAGCGCGCTCATCGGCCGGATACCCCACTGCAGTCTGATACTCCTTATCCAGCAGGTTGTTGATCTTGCCAGATACCTTGAGCGCCGGGGTGACCTTGTAGCCGACCGCCAGATTCCACACGCTGTAGCCACCGAGTTTGGTGGTGTTGGCCACATCGCCATAGCGCTCCCCCTGATAGATCCAGCTCAATGAACCATCAAACTGCTGCCACTGCGCCTGAGTCACCCACTTGGCCCCTTTACGGGAGATCAGCTGCAACTGCTTGTCGGTCACCTTGTCTTTGGGAGACTTATACTCGGCAGAGACCCTATGACTCAACCAGCCAGTGTCGAACTCCCCTTCCAGCTCGATCCCTTCAATGCGCGCCTTGCCAACGTTTTGTGGTGTCCACATCCCCTGACTGTTGGGAGCCCACTGGATCATCTGTTCGAAGTCATTGCGATAACCGGTGGCTCGCCACTCGACACCCGCAGTTTGACCATCCAGCATCAGCTCGCTGCTCTTCGACTCTTCCGGCTTCAGGTTAGGATTGCCAGAGCCCGGATAGTAGAGGTCATTAAAGGAGGGGGCGCGGAAACCGGTGCCATAGCGGGCGCTCAGGCGGTAATCCTCGACAAAACGCCAGCCTGCGCCAGTTTGCCAGGTGTTGTGACGACCAAACTGCTCGTTGTCATCACTGCGGCCGCTCAGCTCGGCCTGCCAGGTCTGGTTGTCGAACTGAGCAAGGGCATAGAGGCCGTTGTTGTCACGCTCTTTGGCGTCGGCCGGATACGTGGAGCCGGAGGAGCGGGAGCGATCATCCAGTCGATCACTCTGCCAATCGGCCCCGCCTCCCAGCGTCCAGCTCTCGTTCAATTTCAAGCTGTTGACCCAGTTCAGGCTGTACTGGCGGGTGTAGGTCCGGTTATTGGCCTGATCGCGGCCACTGTTGTCCTGATAGTCGTACGCATCCTGTTTGGAGAAGGCGCCACGCAACTCACTCAGATAGCGATCATCGTGATAGCGCGACCCCAGCTGATAGCTCTGGTTTTCAGTCCAGGTCTCGTTGCGCTGATGGGTGGCAGGCCCCCAGGCGGAAGCCGCAGAAGAGCGGTCGTACTGGGCGACATTGCGGAACCAGCGGGTTGTACCGAACAGATCCCAATTGCTGCCGAGCGCCTGCTGGTAGTCCAGCATGGCGTTGTAGCCCTGATGCCCGTGACGGTCACCATCGTTGATGCCGGGCAAGGGGTGTACGTTGTAACCCTCTTCATCATCAAAACCGCCAGCCACCTTGAGCTGACCCGCCTCACCTACCTGGCTGGCACTACTGAAAGCGGCCTGACGCTGTTGATGGGAACCAGCACCGATATTGAACTTGTGCTGATTTGTCCCCTTGTCGGGACGGGTAATGATGTTGATCACCCCACCGATGGCGTCGGAGCCGTAGATGGTGGCGCGCGGGCCGCGGATATACTCGATCCGCTCGACCTGATTGAGTGGCAGATTGTTCAGTTCGGTCATCCCGGCGGTCAGGGAGGCACTGCGTACCCCATCCACCAGCACCAGCGTCTGGGAAGAGGTGCCACCACGCACCCGCAGCGAGCTGAGCTGGCCTCGGCCACCATTGCTGACCACTTCCACACCGGGCAGGGTCTTGACCACATCGGTCACGGTCTGGGCTTGCAGGCGATCGATCTCGTCCCGGGTCACCACATTGACCGGGGCCAGAACGCTGGAGGCAGGTTGGGCGACGCGGGTAGCGGTCACCACCATGGTGGGATTGACGGGAATGGTCAGCTGCTGGGCAAACGCCGCCGTCGGCAACAGGGCAGCCGCCAGAAATTTCTTCGACATGAGAGATCCTTAAGTTCGCGTAAGTATCTACTTCGTGGCCGGTTTCTCTCGGCCCGAAATACGAACTCTGGCAGGTCTTCGGGCTCGGGGGCTGATAGCCTATGGCGACGGCTTCCCGCCTGACGGCAGTGCCCTGATGTCGCTTCGTTCCCCCTTACCGCTGCGCGCCAGCTCCGGATTCTCACCGGATTCCCTATTAAGCATGATGCGCCAAAGCGGGAGGATTATAGGCAGAGCCAAGCTGGATGTATAGCCATCCAGATTTCTATTTATTGCCAACCAGCGCCGCCAGCCGCTGCTGGGCCCCCTCCATCACCGCCTGTACCCCGGGATGAGAAAGATGGCGCCCTGCCGAGACCAGATAGTAAGAGAGAGTGACGTCGGTGAGGGTCGCAATTCGCTCCACCCCGTAGAGGCGACCAATTTCGTCAGCCATCGCCAGCGGCGCCGGGAAGATCCCCATCCCCGCCTTGCCGAACGACTTCATCAGAGTGGAGTCATCAAACTGCCCCACCAGATGGGGATGAATGCCCTGCTGGCGATACCAGGCCAGCAGCCGATCGTGGGTAGCCGATTTCTCTCCGGGGATGAGCAGCGGCAACCCCTCCAACGAGGCGGGAAAGCCATCCCGCGCCCGCGCCGCCAACTCGGGACTGGCAAACAGCGCCAGCGGGCTGCGCCCCAGCTCGTGGTTATAGCCACGCACGCCGCTGTCGGGAGGGAGCGGGCGATCGATCAGCACCATGTCGAGCTTGTGGCGGGCCAGTTCGCTGAACAGCTGCTCGGCCCGCTCCTCGTGACACACCAGCCGCAACGGAGTCGCCAGCGCCATGGCGGGGGCCAGCAGCTCGAACGCCAGAGTGCGGGGTACCGAATCGGCGATCCCCACCTGCATGGTCAGCTCCTGACTGGCGTGGCGCAGGGTGTGCTCCAGCTCGGCACCGAGCGAGAAAATGGCCCCCGCCTGCTCCTGCGCCTGCCGTCCGGCGGCGGTCAGCACCAGACGCCGCCCCACCCGGTTGAACAGCGCCACCCCGAGGGACTGCTCCAGCTCTGCAACCTGACCGCTGATGGTCTGCGGCGTGAGATGCAGCTGTTCGGCGGCCTGCGTCACGCTGCCACTGCGCGCCACATGCCAGAAGTAGTAGAGCTGTTTGTAGTTGAGCATGCCGTTCCCTATCAGTTTTTACCGAACAACCATCAGCGAGAATCTGATTTTATCGAAACATTGCGGGCTCTAGCATGCAACCATTATCTGAACTGCCCTACGAACCATCATGCTGGACGTTGTTGTACTCTTCTTTCTGTTTGGTCTGCTGGCCGGTCTGGTGCGCTCCGAGCTCAAACTGCCTCCTGCCCTCTACGACACCCTCTCCCTCTTTCTGCTGCTGGCCATCGGCCTCAAGGGCGGCGTCGGTCTGGCCCAGCAATCCCTGCAACCTCTGCTGCCACAACTGGCGCTGGTGATCCTGCTCGGCGTGGTGCAGACCCTGCTCGGCTTTGCCGTGCTGCGCCTCAAGATGAACCGGGTCGATGCCGCTGCCACCGCCGCCCACTATGGTTCGGTCAGCGTCGCCACCTTTGCGGTCGGGGTGAACTGGCTCACCGAGCGGGGCATCAGCTTTGAATCCCAGCTCTCCATCTTCCTGGCAGTGATGGAGATCCCCGCCATTCTGGTGGGCATAGTGCTGGCCCGGGGCATCAGCCGCGAGACCCGCTGGCGCATGCTGGCCCACGAGACCTTCCTCGGCAAAGGGGTAACCCTGCTGCTCGGCGGCATGGCCATCGGCTATCTGGCCGGGCCGGACGGGATTGCCCCGCTCAAACCGCTGTTTGTCGACCTGTTCAAGGGTGCGCTGGCGCTGTTCCTGCTGGAGATGGGCCTCATCGTCGCCCGTCAGTGTCAGGATCTGCGCCGCCACGGCCTGTTC
Source organism: Aeromonas sp. 600282 (assembly GCF_049175755.1). Lineage (NCBI taxonomy): Bacteria > Pseudomonadati > Pseudomonadota > Gammaproteobacteria > Aeromonadales > Aeromonadaceae > Aeromonas > Aeromonas sp. 600282. Next base: position 5,860 of record NZ_JAAKVR010000014.1, read on the forward strand.
CTACTCGGTTTCGCCCTGTTGATGCCGCTCGCCTCGGCGGGGCTGGGATTGGCTGCTGGCCAGCTGATGGGCCTCTCTCTCGGCGGCCTGACCCTGCTGGCCACCCTGGCGGCCAGCGCCTCCTATATTGCCGTGCCGGCCACCATGCGCATCGCCGTGCCCCAGGCCAACCCGGGGCTGTCCCTCAGCGCCGTGCTGGGGGTCACCTTCCCGTTCAACATCATGCTGGGGATCCCGCTCTACCACAGCTGGGCCCGCCACTTCACGGAGTAGCCACATGCAGACCGAGACCCGCACCCTGCTGACCGTCATCACGGAAGCCAATCTGGAGCCGACCCTGCTGCGCACCCTCACCCGCGAGGGGTTGCGCGGCTACACCATCACCGATGCCCGCGGTCGTGGCGATCATGGTGAGCGCAACGCCAGCTGGAGCGAGAGCGGCAACATCCGGCTGGAGGCCATCTGCAGCCGGGAGCAGGCGGAGCGGCTGCTGGCCCACCTGCAGAGTCGCTACTACCCCGATTACGCCATGATCGCCTTTCTGCAACCGGTCGAAATCGTGCGACCCGAGAAATTCTGAGCCGGCTTGCCGGCTCTTTTTGCCCACCAAAAGCAAACGTTTAACAGCAAGGAACCAGAAAAGATGAACACCCCTCCCCTGATCGGCCTGGTAATGGGCTCCGACTCCGACTGGCCCGTGCTGCAGGCTGCCGCCCGCATCCTCAAGGAGCACGGCGTGCCCTACGAGGCACAGGTAGTCTCGGCCCATCGCACCCCGGATCTGCTGTTCGAGTATGCCGCCAGTGCCCGCGAGCGCGGCCTGCGCGCCATCATCGCCGGAGCCGGTGGCGCCGCTCACCTGCCGGGTATGGTCGCCGCCAAGACCACATTGCCGGTGCTGGGGGTGCCCATCCCCTCCCGACATCTCAAGGGGATGGACTCGCTACTCTCCATCGTGCAGATGCCCAAGGGGGTACCGGTCGCCACCTTCGCCATCGGCGAAGCGGGAGCGGCCAACGCCGCTCTGTTCGCCGTCTCCCTGCTCTCGGTCGCACAAGACGACGACGCCCCCCGCTACCGGCAGCAGCTCGACGACTCCCGCACCCGCGAGCGCGACCGGGTGCTGGCCCTCACGCTGGAGGAACCGACATGATCCTGCCACCCGCCACCCTCGGCATGCTGGGGGGCGGCCAGCTTGGCCGCTACTTTGTGATGGCCGCCCACCGCCTCGGCTACAAGGTAGTGGTGCTGGATCCCGATCCGGCCAGCATCGCCGGGGCCGCAGCCGATCACCATATTGTCGCCCCCTATGACGACACCGCAGCCCTGCACGAACTGGCCAGCCGCTGCGAGGCCATCAGCTGCGAGTTCGAAAATGTGCCCGCCGCCACCCTGGCACTGCTCGAAAAACAAAAGCCGGTACGCCCGGGCGCCAGCGCGGTGCGCATCTGTCAGGATCGCCGTGAAGAGAAAGCCTTTCTGCGCGGAGCCAACATCCGGGTCGCACCCTATCTGGCGCTACTGCCGGAAGAGCCTATCCCCGCAGAGGCCAGCGAACTCTTGCCCGCCATTCTCAAGACGGCCCGCGAAGGGTACGACGGCAAGGGGCAGTGGCAGGTGAGCGATCTGGATGAGCTGGCGAGCGCGCTGGCAGCCAGTGGCGTGCCCTGCGTGCTGGAACAACGGCTGGCGCTGGAGGGGGAGTTTGCCCTGACCCTGGCCCGCAGTCCGGGCGGCGCCATCAGCGCCCTGCCACTGGTGCAGAACTGGCACAGCGGCGGCATTCTGGACCAGACCCGCTCCCCGGCCAATGTGCCAACGCTGGAGCGCGAGGCCAAAGGGATCGCTGAGCCACTGATTGCCGCCCTCGATTACATGGGGGTGCTGACGGTGGAGTTCTTTCTGGTGGAAGGCAAATTGCTGGTCAACGAGCTGGCGCCCCGCCCCCACAACTCGGGTCACCCCAGCCTCGACAACGCCGCATGCAGCCAGTTCGAGTTGCAGGTGCGGGCCCTGTGCGATATGCCGCTGCCGGAGCAGATCGCCGTGCGGCCCGCCCTGTTAATCAACCTGCTGGGAGATCTCTGGCAGAACGGCACACCTGACTGGGCTGCCCTGCTGGCGCTGCCCGGCCTGCATCTGCACCTCTATGGCAAGGGCGAACCCCGCTCCGGCCGCAAGATGGGCCATATCACGGTAACCGGTGACGACTGGTCAACGGTGGAGGAAAGCTGCCGCAAGGCCCGCCAGCTGCTGGGGCTAGCGCCGCGCTGATCGACCATCGGAAATGCAAAGACCCGGGCATGGCCCGGGTCTCTGTTTTTGCTTGCTGTGGCAGGGAGGCTTATCAGGCCCGCTCCACCGCTACCGGTGCCGGCAGGCGAATGGTGAGGGAGAGCACCAGCGCCACCACCAGCAACACCAGGATCAGGTGGAAGGTCGCCATAAAGCCGCCAAACAGGGAGGCCACGATGGAGCCGATGATGCTGCCCAGACCAAAGCCCAGATAGATGACGCCGTAGTTCTTGGTCAGGTTGTTGAGACCGAAGAAGTCGCTCACCAGCGAGGGGTAGACAGTGATGGTGCCACCAAAGCTGAACGCCACACAGGCGACCGCCACAAAGAACAGGTTGGCATTGAGCGGCACGAACAGCAGCAGCGCCATGCCCGCCAGGGTAATCAGCTGGGCAATGGTGATGACCCGGATGCGGGACATCTTGTCGGAGAGGATACCCAGCACCAGACGGCCGCCCAGGTTGGCCATGGCGATGATGGCGACGGCATTGGCGGCGACTACAGCAGGCAGACCCACCATCTTCTCGCCGATATCCTTGGCCACGCCGATGACGTAGAGGCCGCTCATGCAGGCGGTGAGGAACATCAGCGCCAGCATCCAGTACTGCGGCTTGCGCATCGCCTCGGCCAGAGTGAAGTCACGGCTCTCGCTCTGCTGCACGGAAGCGGCCTGCTTGGGCGCATCCTTCATCAGCATGCCGCCCACCAGCACCATAGACATGGCGATCAGCCCCCACAGCTGGAAGGTGGTCTCAAGGCCGGAGCTGGAGAGCAGCAGCAGGTTGATGTATTTGAAACCGAGACTGCCGAGACCATAGGCCCCGATGGAGCAGGCGGAGATCAGCCCCTTGCGCTCCGGGAACCACTTCACGCAGTTGGAGAGAGTCATCAGGTAGCCGGTACCGTCGGCAAAACCGACCAGAATGCCGGCGCAGAGGTAGAGCATCGCCAGATTGCTGGCATGGGCAGTGAGGAAGAAACCGATGCCGAGCAGCACACCGGCACCCAGGGTCACGTTGCGCACCCCGAATCGCTCCTGCAGCTTGCCCGCCATGGAGGAGGCGACCGCCAGCGAGAGGCTGAGCAGCCCGAAGGCGAAAGCGACCTGACTCACCGGCTCGTCCAGCTTGTCGGAGAGCTGGGCGTTGAACAGGCTCCAGGTGTAGACGGAACCCAGTGCGAACTGGGTGATAATGGTACCGATCAGTGTCAGGTACCGGGTGCGATTCATCTCTTTGGTCATGATGCGTCTCGGTCGATGGCCTTAAGGAAATTGAGGCCACTATAGGCAAGACGCAGTTCGCGCCGATCGATTAAGGCATGAAATGCAGATCGGCGGGAATGAATGACAATCAGAGCCGCATCAGCTGACGGAACGCCTTGATGTTGCTGCGACTGACCGGCACCTCGAACGGCAGATCATGGAGCCGGATGAGATAAGTGCTGTTAAACCAGGGGACTATTTCGCGGATTTTGTTGATGTTGACGCAGTAGGAGCGGTGGCAGCGAAAGAACCCCTCGGCCGGCAGCCGGCTGACAAACTCGCTGATGGTCATGGTCATCACGTAGCGATCGTCGCGGGTGTAGACATAGGTGAGCTTCTCGTCGGCTTCCGCGTAGTAGATCTGCTCGCAGGGGGTGACGATGATGCGCTCCCCCTTCACCAGATTGACGGTGCGATTGTGGGGGCTGATCCCCTCGCCGCTCGCCTCCCCTGTGGTGGCTGGCTGCGACTTGCCCGCATGCTCGAGCTTTTGCAGCAGATTGATGATGCGGGGCTCGTTGTAGGGCTTGAGGATGTAGTCGAACGCCTCCAGCTCGAACGCCTCCACCGCAAATTCCTTGTAGGCGGTGACGAAGACAATGTGGGGCGGATGGCTCGACTTGTGCAGGTTCTTGGCCAGCAGCAGGCCGTCGATGGAAGGGATCTGGATATCCAGAAACACCACATCCACCTCGTGATCCTGCAGGTATTTGAACGCCTCCAGCCCATCCTCGAAGCTCGCCACTATCTCGATCTGGCTGTGCTGATTCACCAGATAGATCAACTCCTCGCGAGCCAGATACTCGTCTTCCACTATGATCGCTTTCAACATGACATTGCCCCCTGAAGGAGCACAGGAGAAGCAAGCTCCTCACGAATCAAACATTCGTCTTCCACAATGATCGCTTTCAGCATGACAACACCTCTCGCGGCACACACTTATCCTCAACCATGATGGCTCTCAGCATGGCATCGACTCCTGATCCGGCAGATAGAAACTCACCTCGGTACCCGGCTCCAGCCGCTTGAGGTGCAGGCCGTCACCATAGAGCAGCTTGACCCTCTGATGCACGTTCATCAGGCCAATGCTGCGACTCTCCACCCGACCGGCGGCGACCCCGTCGATCACCGCCTGACTGATGCCGTAACCGGTATCGCGCACCGATACCCGGATGCCGCCCGCCAGCTGTTTCACCTCGATGGTGACCCGGCCCGGCGCGCTGCGGGGCTGGATGCCGTGCAGGATGGCGTTTTCCACCAGCGGCTGCAACAGCAGGCTCGGCACCTGAATGTGCACGTCATCCACCTCGAACACCACCTCTAGCTTGTCGCCGAAGCGGGCCTGCTCGATTGCCACGTAGTCACGCACCTGCTGCAGCTCCTCCTGAATGTCGATAAGCTCATCCCCCTTGTTGAGGTTGTAGCGCAGGTAGTCCGCCAGATTGGCGATGAGCTGGCGCGCCTGCTGGGGCCGGATGCGGATCAGCGACGAGATAGCATTGAGGGCATTGAACAGGAAGTGCGGGTTGATCTTGCTCTGCAGGGCGGTGAACTCCGCCTTGCGGGTCATCTCCTTGAGTTGCTCGATGCGCGACACCTCCATCTGGGTGGAGATGAGCTGGGAGAGGCCCACCGCCATCTCCCGCAGGGAGCTGGTGATGCTGTGGGTGCGGCGGTAGTAGATCTTGAGGGTGCCGCTCACCGAGCCGTTTTCTCGCAGCGGAATAATGATGACCGAGTGGAAATCGGAGAGGTGATACTGGCGCAGATCGTTGTTGATGATGATCTGGTCGAGCAGCACCGCCTGCTGGGTCATGCCGCTGATGGCGTGGTGCTCATCCAGCTCGTAATAGTCCTTGCCCACCCCGACATAAGCCAGCACGTCATGGGTATCTGTGATGGCCACCGCATCGGCGCTGATGTCGCGCCGGATCACATCACACACCTGACTGAGAGAGTGGCGATCGATGTTCTGGAAGAAGGGCAGCGTCTTGTTGGCGATATCGAGCGCCAGCTTGGCCTGCTTGGCGGCAATCAGCTCCTTCTCGTCATCCAGATCCTGCACCAGCTTGATGATAAGGCCGATGCAGAGCGCCCCGGCGATCATCGGATAGGCGATATGGTTGACGATCTCCACCCCGACTTCGTGGGGCTCGGTCAGCAGCCAGATCAGCAGCATGGTGAGCCCTTCGCACAGCATCCCCGCCAGAATGCCGTAGAGCCAGAGCCGCGACTTGCGGCAGCGCAGGTGCAGCCAGGTGGCGAGCAGACCGGCGATGATGCTGGCGATGAGGCACGGGATCGAGGTGTGGCCATCCATGTCGATGAGATAGCGGTGCAGACCGGAGATGACCCCGGCCGGAATGCCGACCCAGGGGCCGAACAGAATGCCGCCCGAGATGATGGCGATGATCCGCACGTTGATCAGCGCCCCCTCTACCGGAATGCCGGTGTAGGTGCTGAACACCGCAAACAGGCAGAAGATGGAGGCTACCAGCACCAGCTCCGCCGGGGTGTGATCCCGCTTCTGGAACAGCCGCTGGAACGGCCGGGTGCGGGTCAGGAAGAAGAGGGTCATCAGCATCAGCGCCGCCCGTTCGAACACCGCCAACAACATCATTTGATTTTCGAGCAACACCCGCACCTCTCCCGCATGTAAAACAACAAGGCTGCGCATTGTGCCACTCCAGGTCGGTCTAAGCTTTTTCTAATGCTCGCCGATAGAGAAATTGACTCCATTCGGGGCCACCACACAGGAGATACACATCATGAAAAAGAACTTCCTGCTGCTTGCACTCCCCACCCTGCTGATTGCCAACCAGGTCGAGGCACAAACACTGAGCCAGACAGTGACCTGGCAAGCAACAGCCAGCAAAGACAGCCAATCCTCCGTCAGCTTGCTGCATCCGGGGCAACAAGCCATTTCCACAACAAACCCGGCGGCTCAAGTATTGGCAGCCAAGCTAACCTCTCCCGATAGCGGGTTAACGTTTAAAGCTCGCACCTTGTCGACGGCAAGTGATACCCCCACTGTGATGCTTAATGGCAAAAAGCTCACTACAAAGTACCAGTCAGTCCCAGCAACGGAACAATATTATCTTTCATATCAACAAACGGCCCAGTCTGCTGGGCAGCTAACCGAAAGTGGGTATGAGCTAGTAGCCTACTGGTAATCGCCTAAGACCGCAGTGAGAGGGGTTACTCCCCTCTCGTTTTGTGTGCTTTATTCCAATAATCGACCCCAGCCTTTACCTGTTGATACATATTTCGGACCTGTCTCAATGCTGCGGGCATGCAAACCGACAGACGAGGTGACTGCTCCCATTCGCTACAGCAGGCAACCAATTCATCCGCTCCCAGAATCCTGGCCCCCCCTTTCAAACGATGCAGCTGGGCCAAGAACTTCTGGCTATGACCTTGCATACAGGCTTCAGCAAGATGCTGCATGTCTTGTTCAGATGCAGTGACAAACTCATTAATCAATACGCTCATCAGCTCACTGTTCCCTACCGTAAGCTTGCTCAATTTATGCATGAATCGAGTAGCCATATCTTCAGGAGCCAGCAATATTTTCCCTGGGTGGTGGGTAGCCAAGCATGCCTTGAGGTCATCGAGACTCACGGGCTTGAACAAACAATCGTCCATCCCAGCCTCCATGGCCCTCTGCACTTGATCTTGGCGAGCATCTGCAGTCAAACCAATCACTACGGTACGCACGGCTTCATTATCTCGCTCCTGCTGGCGCAGCAAAGTGGTAAATTCCAAACCATCAATATCAGGCATATTGAAGTCGCTAATGATGATATCAACAGGCTCCTGTGACAACAGTTGCAGAGCGGATTTACCTGAGCTGGCCGTCAGCACCTCATGACCTAAAAATGTCAGTTGCTGGCTGACCAGCAAGAGATTTGTCGGGTGATCGTCAATAACAAGAATACGGTATCCCGCATTGTCATATGACGGAGTAAACCTCTCTTCTGAGCCACACTCTCGGACAGCCAAGGTTTCCGCAAGAGGCAAACGAAGCGACACGATTACCTTTGTCCCCAGTCCCAGCTCACTGTTTATTTCCAGATCACCTCCCATCATCTGACACAGAGTCCGGCTGATCATCAGTCCCAACCCGGTGCCAGATTTTTGTATATCGGCAGGTTGCGTAGCCTGACTAAAGGGCAAAAACAGATACTCCAAATCTTCCTTACTGATCCCGATCCCGGTATCAGCGACACTTACGGTGATGTCACACCATTCTCCATCTGGCCGTAAATCAACCGCCAGTTCGACACCGCCTTGGCGGGTAAATTTAATGGCATTACTCACTAAGTTGGAAAGCACCTGCTTATACCTAATAGGGTCAACCATGACGGCCACATCATGCTGGTCGTATAATTTCAAGGTCAGTCCCTTCTGACGTGCTACGACAGAAAAAACATTGATTACAGACTGGTTAAGTACATTGATTTGTTGCGGTGATGGAGACAGCTCCAGTTTGCCTGATTCAATTTTTGAAAGGTCCAGTATGTCACCTATCAACCCTAGTAAATCATGTGACGCTTGATAGGCGACTCGAATTGCATCACGGTCCTCCGTATTCAAGCCATCCTTTCTTAATGTCAACTCAAGCAAACCAATGATGGCATTCATCGGCGTTCTGATCTCATGGCTCATTGTGGCTAAAAAGGTTGACTTGGCACGACTGGCCGCCTGAGCATCACGGCTTGCATTATCTAGTCTCTCGATCAAAGAGACTCGTTCACTGATGTCTATCCAGCCACCGACAACACCATCGACCTCTTCTGAAAGGCCACGAAAAACCTGTATCCAGTGATATATATTTAAAACTCGATCGGTCAGCAGCAATACATGATCGCCATCTCTGGGCTCTGCATCCTGAAGAGTCCCTCGATAAACATCGCCAAGGACTGACATATATGGCCAGCGTCGCTCACATTCTTCTATTGTCAAGCCGATTAAGTCTCTTTTTTCAACATCAAAAAATGCCGCATAACTGCTATTACAGAGTATCAAGCGACCTGTTACATCCCTAGCATAAATAGGATGGGGAGTACTATCCACCAACTCTTCAATAAAGTTAAGCTGTGCATTCAGCTCTATTTCCGCTTTTTTTCTCAGCTTGACTTGCCGGCGCAAATAGAGTATCCAAAAAAAGGCTAATACCAGCGTCAGCAGTGCTGCAAAAATATACTTAGCATAAATAACTATAAACTCATAAAAAGACATTTCATCATGTTTTGCACTGACTCGCCAGCGAGATGCCAATATATCCAGCTCATCAGGTGGGATGGAGGCCAATACTTTATTGATGATGCCAATCAGGTTTGACTGATCTTGGTTGACAGCAAAGGATGCTCTTATTGGCATCGAATCAAAAAGCTCACCAGCAATGATCAAGCTATCTGAATATTCTGAGTTAATCAGATACTTGGCTGCTCGCAGTGGCACCAGTGCCATATCACATCGTTCAGAGAAGACACATTCCACCGCGTCAGTAAGTTTTTTCACCCATACTGGCTTATTGACTGATAGCTGGCCCCCATAAGGATATTCCAATCGAGCACCCTCAATCTGCGCAATACGGCCACGTTCTAATATCTCGCTGGCAGATGGTCGCTGTGGATTTTTCTTAACGACCATCACAATGGGATCAAGCATAAACGCACGGCTAAACAGCAGCGTGTCTTCACGAGCTTTCGTCGGGGTAATGACGATGGCATCAACCTCTCTGCGCCCCAGTCTTTCTAGCTGTTCAAGAGAAGAGCCGATAGGTACGGGAGTGACCTGAATGCCGAGCTTGGCACCAATCACCTGTAATACATCCAGAGAGATGCCATGCAGGTTACCTCTGACATCGATAAAGCTCAGTGGCGGTGCCCCTTTATTTACCGCAATTCTAAGCTCCCCTTTGCTATTGATCCATTGCCATTCCTCTTCCGTCAGCATGGCAGGCTTTGATTCGATAGATAGGCCCCCACCACTCCATCTTTTCAAAATAGAGTCATGATGGAACGTGGTGACGACACGGAGAGCAATATTCACTATATCTCTTAGGAGATCATCATCAGACTTGAGTCCAAATGCAAAACCATTGGTCTGCGCAAAAAGTGGTCTAACCAGATGCACACTGTCCTGATAAAGCTTATTGACAATAAAGTTACCTGATATCATGTCAATCAATACGGCATCAGCCTCACCATAGGCAACCGCAGCTACCGCACTGTATTTTGAGGCATGTATATCTATCTTCACACCAGGTAATATTTTTATTATTTCGGCCATAGGCAAATAACCTTCTGCCACCGTAATATTTTTTATCTTTTTATTATTTACACTGATGTTTTTATAGAGAGCCGGCTGATCTTCAAGATAGACATCCGTTAATAACAATCCATTATTTATCTCATACCCATTGGCAGAGCTGATCATGTCAGCCTCACCCATCTTGACAGCCATGATCGCTGCATCACGTGAAGGGTATTTTTTGGCAAAAATATCTATATCAAGAATTTTCGACAGCAATCCAAGTACATCGGCCGTTGCACCCTCATAGTTTTCTGAGCGAATGGTAATATCCAAGGGGGGGTTATCAGGCAATGGCACAGCCAATACCAATTGCTCTTTTTTACGCAACCATATTAGTTGTTCAGCATTAAATGCCGGCAAGGTGTTTTTATAGTTATACGATTTCTCACGAGAATGAATTTTAATATATTCGTCTTTCGATGATGCAAAGCTAAAAAAAGGTATCACCAGCATAATAGCAAGATATTTAATGAAGCTGTTCATTTTCATTGGCGTCCACTCAAAAAAGACTTTTGCTCTTTGCTAGTTCTATTAGCTCCACAATATTGGAAACATTTAACTTTGCCATCAGTCGTGCTTTATAAGTGCTGATGGTTTTTTCACTAAGCAACATATCTATAGCAATTTCCTTATTTGCCTTGCCAAGGCAGAGGTTGCGCAACACTGTCATTTCTCGACTTGATAGGGTGCTGAAAATATTATCTCCATCAATTAGCTCTGCATATTTCCCATGATGCATAACTTTTTTTGGAAAAGCTTTTTTCTGACTCTGGCATTTCAATATAGCCTTTTTAAGCATCATAATATCATCTAATTTTGAGACAAAACCATCTGCTCCGGCTTGCAAACACCTTAACATATTATGTTGACTATCGAGCGCGGAGAAAACAATGATAATAGCAGGCGATCCCTCCATTCTAATTCTTTTAATCACTTCTATACCATCCAAACTTGGAATTCCGATATCAATGATAGTAATATCCGGATTGATTTTTTTAAAAACTGACAGGGCATCAACACCATTATCAACCTCACCCGCAACTATATAATTTTCTTGTTGCAACAATATGCGAATGGCAACTCTTATTGCTGGATGATCATCCACAACCAATACTTTTCTCATGCTCCCTCCAGGACGGATCCAACTGAAAACCAAAATAATGCTGTCTATTCTTAGCTTTACTTGAGTTCCTAAGGCGTATCAAGCCATAGCCAAGCTTTCTAATAGCTTAATGAACGCCTCATCAATCATGAATCTTATCTGGCATTTACTGCTGGAGCTAATACATGAATGTCTGATGCATCATGATTATAGCTGAATGTGGCCATGGCTAACGGAGAGAAAGATCTACTTGTAAATCATTGATAATTAATGCCTTTATAAGATTCCCTACATAACTATACGTTAAGGAATGGTAAAGCAAAGGTACTTTCGATTACCACTTAACACATTGTTATGTCTAGCAATAACTATTTCGTAATAGATTGTTTCAAGCATCCCTGCCAAAACATCGATGCAACAACAGTCGCCGAAATAACCAACAAAAAAACAACAAACTCCGTTGTTGTTTTTTAAATGCACCTTAGGAATTGTCCTACATGCTTTTTGGTCGCATCTCGAAACATGGCCGATTAATATTTTTCCATCTTGGCAAACAGGCATGTCGCGGTGAGATTCCGATAATAAGTGCATTGCATACCAGCCAAGACCACGAGAACGCATATTCAATCACCAGAATATAAAAACAACCGAGGATTTATAATGAAAAAGACTCTGATCGCCATCGTTCTAGCTGGCTTTGCGTCAACTGCTGCCCATGCTGCAGTTGAAGCACCTCCTTCCATTGCAACCTGGAAAGCCACAGCCAAGAAAGATACCAGTAGCGACCTGGTCGTCACTCCGCTGGGCAGCCTCGCATTCCAATATGCCGAAGGCATCAAGGGCTTTAACACCGTCGATGGCCTGTTCGACGTTAGCGTTCAGGGTAATGCCGGCGAGGTGGGCGCTGAGCTGACCGAATTTACCCTCAAGGCCAAGAAGTTGAGCGGTACCCTGAACCACCTGAGCGGCGGTTCAACTGTCGATGTGGGTGTGTTCTGGATGGGCCAGCCGGTCGCTTCCACAGGCTACACCACCCTGATTGACACCGCAGCCGGCATCAATGGTGGCAACCTGGCACCAGTTGCACAGGGCGCCAATACCGCTGGTGAGCGCACCAGTGCTCAGGCCGCCTTCAGCTTCAATATCGACAGCGCCACCGTCAATGGGACAAACGCTCCATTCACCACCCTGCCTGACGGTATCTGGTCTGGTGAGGTCAGCGTTGAGTTTGTCGCCAGCTGGGCCTAAACACGCCACCCGACTCCAACTGGGGGGCCAATCTGGTCCCCCTTTTTTAATTACGGAACACCATCATGCGATTCACGATCTTTCTGCTGGCAGGCCTGTTTTATCTGCCGGTGGTCAATGCGATCAACGTAGGGTCGGTCACGACCTTTATCGATAGCAATGAAACCGAAGTGGCCAAAGAGATTGAAAACAACAGTGACCAGGCTCGACTGGTAACGGTGAATATCTCGCGTATCTCATCCCCTGAAGAAGGAGGGGTAGACATTCCGATGGAGGTAGAGGGTGAATTGCTGCTCTCACCGGCACGCATGATGTTGCCCGCCAAGGGGAAGAACAACGTGCGTTTCTTCTATAAAGGTCCCGCTGATGACCAGGAGCGTTACTACCGCATCACCTGGCGCGATACGGCGCTCTCCATGGATGAGCAGCGCAACGAGAGTCGTCAGGCGATGGCCACTACCTCTGCCCAGATCGGCACCATTCTGGTGGTGACCCCACGCAAGGTACGCTTTGACTATCTCTTGAGCCATGGCGAGCTCACCAATCGGGGCAATGCCTCTTATCGGGTGGTGGCCTATGGTGTTTGCCGCGACCAACCGGGCAAGCAGTGCAAAGAGACCTATTACGACTTGCCGGGCAAACAGCGCGTCTTCAAACGGGTTGATACCAATCACGAGAAGAGTCACGTCGGTCTCTGGCTCGGCAAAGACTTTGCCACCGTCAAGTAACCTTGCAGCGACCAGCTCAAGCAGCAGACTAATCACTACTTTGGATAAATGATGCGCCCCTGGATTCAACAATATGCCGTCAGTGTTGCCGCTCTATTGCTTGCCACCAGCGCAGCCGCAGAATCGATCGCACCGTTGCGCCTTGCCAATGTCATCATTCCAGCCAGTTTTGCCAGTGCACTGCGCGATGGTTTGTCAGTCCCTGTGCTACTGCACTATCGGGATGAACTGAGCGGGAAAGAAACCCTCACCTCAGATCCGATTGGCAGTGCCACTCTGGTGCTCAGAGAACAGCAGTTGCAACTGCTGAATATCGACTTCGGTGCCAGCCAGCAACAGACGCAGCTCAACGAGGCGCTGGTCTCGACCCTCTCTGCCGATAGCGAACAACGCACCTTTGATGAGCAAGGTCATCTGGAGGTCAATTCCGATGCCAGCATGAAGCTGGATTTGCTCACCATGCAGTTGAATATAGAAGTTTCTCGCGATGCCTTTGGGATGGCCGCTACCCAAGATTCAAGCACCAGCCTGACACCCAGTGTAGAGGCGCTGACCAGCGTGCATCGTTACAACTTGGGCTACTCCTTCAACAACACGGATTACGGCTATCTCGACTCCAACTTTGTCCAGCTTGGCAGTACCTTCGGCTACGGGGCGCATCACATGACGCTGGATGGTTCTCTCTTCAACCTGGGCGAGCCACAGCAAAGCGGCACACTTTACAGTGCCATGTACGAGCGGGATCTGGATGATCGTCGTCTGGCCGCTGGCATGGTATCGACCTGGGATTTGCAAACATTGGGCATGGTCACAGCCCTGAACAGCAGACGTATCTATGGTGCTTCTTATGGCAACCAGGCCCAGTCTCGCCAGCAGAACGCCAACCAATCCACGACCCCGGTGCAGGTCTTTATGCCCGCCAACGGCGAAGCGCGCATCTATCGGGATGGCCGTCTGATTGGGCTGCAGAACCTCAATATCGGCAACCAGAGTATTGATACCACTTCCTTCCCTGGTGGTGTCTATAACGTCACCGTTGAAGTCTATGTTGATGGACGTTTGACCGACACCAGCACCCAGCGCGTCACCAAATTGGGAGGGGGCAACCAGTTCGTCGGCCGTTGGGGCTGGCAGTGGTGGGGGGGCTGGATGGAATCAACCTCAGATGAGCAGGGTGACTCTCCCTTGTTGGGCGTATCTTTCTCTCGCACCCTGGATGCCCTCACCTATTCCGGTACCAGCTATGCCTTCAACCAGGCCGTTGTTGCTGAAAGCGGGATACAGTGGCAGGCCCATGAACGCATCAACCTGGGCGCCCAGGCCATGGCCTCTTCTGATAGCGCCTGGCGAGCAGGTAGCAACATCAGCGTACAACCGATCGACAATGTGTCACTCTGGGCTTCACAAGAGAAGCTGAGCAGCGGCTCACGCCTTAACCTCAGCGAAAGCCACCTCTACTCATCAGGACTCAGTTTGAGCCTTGGCGGCTGGCTGAATGGCCTGGGCCAACTCTCGTTCAGCACTACCCATGACAAAGAGATAGGCAGCACACGCAACTATCTGGACTACTACCAGCACCTCTATTCCGGTCGCTATGGCAACCTGTCGATGCGCGCCAGCGTGCAGAGCGGCAATGATGACCGCATCGGTAGCAACAGCAACAAGAGCATCACGCTCGATTACAGCTTGCCGCTGGGCCAGCTGTTCAGCATGGGCATGAGCAGCAACGAACAGGGCCAGAGCATTGCCAACCTCAACTACCAGCAGCGGTTGGAGGGGGTTGTCAACCTGGCTTCTCTCAACGTCCAAAAGGTCTTGAACGGTGATGAACGAGGTTCCCCCGCCCTCTCGGGTACCTTGGGCTTCGAGCATCAAGTCATTAGCGGCACCTCCAGTCTGTCGCGCAGCAGTCAGGGTGATCTTAACGGCAACCTGATCGCACGGGGCTCGATCGCCACTGCGGGTGAACACCTGGCAGCATCAGGCAGGAACGAGGCCAACGCTGGCGTGCTTATCGATACCGGGTTATCTGGTGGTGGACAAATGCTGGCCAAGGTCAATGGCCAGGACTATCCCCTGCAAGGTGAGAAAACCTTCCTGGCCCTGCAACCCTATCAGGAATATGAAATCGAGCTGCTCAACAGCAAAACCAGCATGGACAGCTATGAAATAAACACCGGTAAACAACGTTACACCCTGTTTCCCGGCAACGTGGCCACCCTGGATGCGCGCAACAATATCAAAGAGATGGTCACAGTGTTTGGCATCATCAAGGCAGAGGATGGCAGCCTGCTGACCAATGCCAGGTTGGATAATCACATCGGCAGCACGGTCACCAATGAAGCAGGGGAGTTCTCTCTGGATGTGGATAAAGCCAACCCCATGTTGATGTTCCGCCGCGGCAGTGATTTTTGTGAGGCGGAGTTGGATCTTGAAGAGCAGACTGGCGCCGCCTGGATAGGGGTCATTACCTGCAAGGGGCTGCCGACATATGCGATGGTGACAAGGAATTAACCGTGAAGACCTCTCTTTGCTCGACGCAATGGTTGTACGCTGCGCTGACTGCACCGGATATTGGGTCATTGTGATTAAGCACGACGCCATCATTTCCTGTTAATTGAAAACGAAACCGAGGACAGCTGGCTTGTGAGACCGATAAAGGTGGTACAAGCAGCACCTTATCAAGGAAGGATGTATCACTCCGGGTAATGTTGATGACAATCAAAGCTCCGGTCACTCATCGAATGATCGACAGATGGTGAATAGCAAAATGCCCCAGGCCATGATGAAGGTCACCAGAACTTATTATTGGAAGAGATAGATATGTATCGTACTTTCTTGTGTTTGATCTCGCTGGTTTGGGGGCTCCCCGTCACAGCCATTGATATAGGTGCCATGACAGCAATCATGGAACCATCAAGTGATTTGATAGCGCGGACCATTATTAATAATGACCGTTTACCCAAGGTGTATGAAGTCAAAGCACAGAAGATAAGCGACCCCACAGCCAAAGGCTACCCATTGGCCATGTTGCCCGGTGAGCTGCTGTACACCCCCAAACGCTTTGTACTGCACGAAGGGCAGAGGCAAAATGTCAAACTCTATTACAAGGGAGCCAAGGATGATCAGGAGCGCTACTATCGCGTCTTTTTTGTCGAATCACCCGCAGCCCAGCTTGAAAAAAAACCACCCGTCGATCGCAAAGGTACACTGGAGCTGAACATTGAGGTGCAATCCATTCTGGTGGTGCGACCCCGTCAGGAGAAATTCAATTACGAGCTCGATGAAAGCGAAGGGACGATTCGCAACACAGGCAACACCTTCTTTGAGTTTATTGTCAAACAAGGCTGTGATGAACCAGACAGCACGGCAGATACCAAATATCTGCTACCGGGGGAGACTTGGTATAACACCAAGATTTCACAATCCGGCAATCAGAAGCTGATCGTGTATGACCGCCGTTTTATGACCATAGGTCAAGCATGCTCACCAGCTTAACGCATAAGCGTATCCGCTTCTCTTCGTGATGATGCATCCCTAAACGTCGCGGACTGAAAACAGTATTCAAGACACGACTGGGTTGACATATTTTGAACATATCAGGATAACTCATGACACATCTTTCCAAAATATTGCTGCTACTGCTAGGTAGTTACCAGGTGATGGCCAACACCCCGGTCCGTTATATCGACAAAGAATCGAATCTGGTCATCGTAAGCGTAGAGGGGCACCCCGATTTGCTCATTCGTACGCCTAAACCTACTGATGTTAACATCTATAACCTGGACAAGACCAATGGAGTGTTGGCTTTTAGTAACGATGATAATTTTTTACCACGAGTCTTACCTGATGGTTACAAACTGGATGTATGGGAGGATGGCCCCATTTCCTTCCCGTATGCAAGTTTGCTGTGTAGCAATAATAATGGTGGCAATTTTAGGCAGGGGTGCAGCGGTTTCAGTCCACGAGCGAGGCCTGCTCAGATAGACGCCAAAGGCTTTTATGGCTTCAGCGACTATGGGCACAGTTCCTATGGTTTGAGCAGCAGATTATCGCAAAATACACTCTGGTATCTGCGCGATGCGCCGGTAGGCACATCGATAGTGCGTGACCTCCACTATTGCATCTACCAAGATACAAACAATTCCAATCGTTGCACCGCCCAAACCCAGCCACACGACTGGCGCGTGCGTAAATTAACCACCAATAAGGCCGGGCACATCAAGTTTGTCAGCAAAGATATCAATGAAGAGATTGTGATAGATAGCAATGGCAACCCTACTCCTGCCCCCGGTGGGAGCGGCGCCTGTATTGCTGACAGGGTGGGCGATAGCGATGGGCTCACATGCACCATTGCCTCATACAACCTAAGCTGGGTACCGGCTCCGTATCCCCCTTATTCACCCTTAGATGAATATTTCTTTTCTATGGTTCTCAAGCAAAGACTATCTGGTAGCAATGAATTAATCGCCTTCAAGTTTGGCCCACAAATTAACTGGGCGCCTATTTATCCTGGGAATACAACTATAGTGAACTCAGCAAGGATTAGAAGCCGGAGCGGAACAGAACAGATTAAAGTATTTTTCAATAATGCACTTCTCAAGAGAATGTACAAGCAAAATAAAATACATTTCGATGACATTGCGGAACTGTATGCCACATATTCAACCGGTTACCTGTTTGGTCTATCCATACCTTTTAGGGGAGGGTTTGAGTTTATACCGCGAGCACAGACAGTGAGCATCAAGTCGGCCGATGGTAACCCATCGCCTTATCAGACCGGTGAGGTGGGCAAGGACAATCTGGTGTTTAACTACGAGCTGTCGGAAACCGGTTATACCAATGCGGCCCGACTGGAGGTCAAAGTCACGCAAGATGTCGGTATTCCCCATCAGGGTCGGTGTACCTTCTACCCGGACGGACAAATCGAATCCTCCCGGGCAGTGCCTGTGCCTACCAGCATCATCTTCAACTCTGTTGGTAACCAGCCGGTATCCACGCCCATAGAGTGTAATGGCCCTCCCATAGACCTGAGGTCCAGAAAGATTATTGAATCACGACCAGCACAAGAATGGGATGAGGGGGGTATAGGTTATACCCGCTTCTATGACCTGGGCCTGCAATTTTCACTCACTGACAATATGACCAGAAAAACAGTGAGCGGTGATGACTGGGAAGGGCTCGTTCATCAGAGTGGAAAAATCATTCTTACCGGTCTCTGGAATTGATGCTGCCAATATATTAACCAAATTAATGCCTGGCTTTGCCAGGCTGAGATAACACAACAATTAATGAAAATGCCATGATGAATACTATTGCCTCGCGGTGCAGTATTCAATAAAAACAATACCACATCTGCAAACATGGCCTGTCGACTGAAATAAAACATGTCAAAGCATGACTACTTTGAAATATTTAAAACACCCTCGAGAAATTTATGAAAAACCTTGTAAAAATATTCACGCTACTGCTAAGTAGTTCCCAAGTGATGGCCAACACCCCGGTCCGTTATATCGAACGAGCGTCAGACATTGTAATCCTTAGCGTAGAGAACCATCCCGATTTCTTGGCTTATACCCCTGATATAACTTATGTTAACATCACTAATCTGGGCGGTACATCTGATGGTGTATTGGCCTTTAACAATGATGTTCCTTTTCTGCCATCAAGATTACTGGATGGCTACAAACTAGATGTATGGGAGGATGGCCCCATTCCCTTCCCGTATGTGGGTTTGCTGTGTGACAGTAATGGCTCTAATAAGCAGGGATGCATCGGCAAGAATACACGTGTGAGGCCCGCTCAGATAGACTCCAAAGGCTTCTATGGCTTCAGCGACCCTAGCAGTCGTACCGTTGGCTTGCTCAGCAAATTATCGCAAAGTGCATTCTGGTATCTGCGGGATATGCCAGTAGGCACATCGGTAGTGCGTGACCTCAACTATTGCATCTACCAAGATAAGAACAACTCCAATCGTTGCACCGCCCAAACCGGGCCAGTCGACTGGCGCGTGCGTAAATTAACCACCAATAAAGTCGGACACATCAAGCTTGTCAGCAAAGATATCAATGAAGAGATCGTGATAGATAGCAATGGCAATCCGCTCCCAGCCCCCGGTGGAAGCGGCTCCTGTGTTGCCGATACGGTTATTTACGCCAAGGGGATCTCGTGTACCGTTGCCTCATATCAGCTAGATTGGAACGGCACTAGCAGTTCGCCCTTAGCTCCTTTTTTCTTTTCTGCTCGCAAGATCACTCTTTATGATAAAGTGGCTTTTAAGTTTGCCAATGAGGACTGGGTTGGCTTGCAAGGTAGCAACTATTCAAGCTCTCAAAGAGTAAGGGAGCAGCGTGGCACATCACAGATAAAAATGTTTTTAAGTTCAAATTTAATAAAAAACATGGCAAATGACAAAAAATTAAATATAGATAACATAGCCCAACTTATCACTTCATATACTAACTCGCCTTTGGACGGTTTACGCATACCATTTAAGGGCGGTTTTGAGTTTATACCGCGAGCACAGACAGTGAGCATCAAGTCGGCCGATGGTAACCCATCGCCTTATCAGACCGGTGAGGTGGGCAAGGACAATCTGGTGTTTAACTACGAGCTGTCGGAAACCGGTTATACCAATGCGGCTCGACTGGAGGTCAAAGTCACGCAAGATGTCGGTATTCCCCATCAGGGTCGGTGTACCTTCTAC
The DNA here is from genome assembly GCF_049175755.1 of Aeromonas sp. 600282. Lineage (NCBI taxonomy): Bacteria > Pseudomonadati > Pseudomonadota > Gammaproteobacteria > Aeromonadales > Aeromonadaceae > Aeromonas > Aeromonas sp. 600282. Next base: position 25,524 of record NZ_JAAKVR010000014.1, read on the forward strand.
CCGGACGGACAAATCGAATCCTCCCGGGCAGTGCCTGTGCCTACCAGCATCATCTTCAGCTCTGCTGGTAACCAGCCGGTATCCACGCCCATAGAGTGTAATGGTCCTCCCATAGACCTGAGGTCCAGAAAGATTATTGAATCACGACCAGCACAAGAATGGGATGAGGGGGGTATAGGTTATACCCGCTTCTATGACCTGGGCCTGCAATTTTCACTCACTGACAATATGACCAGAAAAACAGTGAGCGGTGATGACTGGGAAGGGCTCGTTCATCAGAGTGGAAAAATCATTCTTACCGGTCTCTGGAATTGATGCTGCCAATATATTAACCAAATTAATACCTGGCTTTGCCAGGCTGAGATAACACAACAATTAAGGCAGATGCCATGATGAAATCATGGCATCTGCCTTAGTATAACATTACTACACATTCTTGTTCTGTATATTTATAAAACCACAGTTATAAATATCTCAAAACTGCGCACCACTCTAAATAAAAGGCAACTATACTATGCTTTTTATGCGCTTAAAAACTCATTTAAAAGTCATCAACATGACAACAACTTAATTGAATAGGCGAGAGTGGTAACATCGGCATAAAAACGCCCAATAGGGAGGGTAGCCTATGCAATAGGCTGAGACTGATTCAGTATAAAATGACGAAAACAATCGCAATATGGCTTTCAATTCATTATAGATTTTATTGTTTTTGCAACAGTAGTCCTTCCTTAAATAGCTGGCGGGCATGTTCAGCATCGATATGTTCAAACAATGCTGGATCAGGACAATGAAGAACCTGAGCACGTAACCGATGAATATCTTGCCCCGCAAAGGCGGGTTTATTTGTAAGAAATAATGCGTAAACATTTTGATAGACAGACGCACGATTTTTCTTTGCCAATTCAGATGCTGTATGCCACAAAGTATTACCCGCAGTATCGATCAGGCATTTCCCACCTTTGGAAAAAACCCGAACCGGCAATTTCAATGGCAACTCAGGGAGACGCTTGCACGACTGTGCCGGCACCTGACCCTTGATTAGTGGCCGTCCTGGCGATGACCAATAGATAGTTTGTTGCGAACTTAATAACTGACAGGATACTGGAATACGCAGGGTAAACAAATCTTCGATTATACCGCCTTGTAATGGCACCAATTTATCATCACCCCGTAAAAATAGCTCTCCCTGGACGCTGGGTGTGATTAGCATCATGCGCAAGAATCCATCCCGATAGCTTTGGAACTGAAATGACTCTGCAGCCCATGACCATTGAAAAATACATAACAACCCTATCACCCGAGCAATCATCTAATACCCCTTTTTCATAAGGGGCATATTTCATTGCACTCAGTTGAACAATAAAAGAGCTCGCCACACAAAAAGGAAAGTTCTTACATGAATAGGTATGGCAAGATCTCTGCACAGATTTTTCTTCCTATCAACAGAACTGGCCAGCCACCCAGCCGGAGGACCAGGCCCACTGGAAGTTGTAGCCACCCAGCCAGCCGGTCACATCCACCACTTCGCCGATGAAGTATAGGCCGGGCACCTTGCGTGCCTCCATGGTCTTGGAGGAGAGCTCGTTGGTATCGACGCCACCCAAGGTCACTTCTGCGGTGCGATACCCCTCAGTGCCGTTGGGCAGGATCTGCCAGTCACCCAGCAGGTTGGCGATCGCTTCAAGTTCCCGCTCGTTGTACTGGCGCATCGGCTTGCTGACCAGCTGACCCAACTCCACCAGCTTGTCGACGAAACGCTTGGGCAGCTCGCGCCCCAGCACGGTTTTCAGCTCCTGCGCGGGGTGCGCTTGCGCCCATTCGCGCAGGGCGGCCGGAATATCCAGCTCCGGCAGCAGGTTGATGTGGATCTTCTCGCCAGCGTGCCAGTAGGAGGAGATCTGCAGGATGACGGGGCCGGAGAGGCCGCGATGGGTAAACAGCATCGCCTCCTTGAAGCGAGTGCCATCCTCGGCGGTGACCGCTACCGGCAGGCTGATGCCCGCCAGATCGGCAAACGCCTCTTTCTCCGCCTGATGGAGGGTAAAGGGCACCAGACCGGCGCGGGTCGGCAGCACGTTGAGGCCGAACTGCTCCGCCAGCTTGAAGCCATAAGGGGTCGCACCCAGCTTGGGCATGGAGAGACCGCCGGTCGCCACCACCAGCGAGTGACAGCCGATCTCACCCTTGCTGGTCGTCAACACAAAGCCTTCGTCCTGCTTGCTGACGGTGAGGATCTCGGTCTGGAACTGCAGGGTCACCCCGGCCCAGTCGCACTCAGTGAGCAGCACATCGACGATCTCCTTGGCACTCTCGAGACAGAACAGCTGCCCCAAGGTGCGCTCGTGATAGTTGACCCCGTGGCGATCCACCAGATCGATGAAGTCCTGCTGGGTATAGCGAGCCAGCGCCGACTTGCTGAAGTGGGGATTCTCCGACAGGTAGGCGTGAGCGCCCGCCTGATGGTTGGTGAAGTTGCAGCGACCACCGCCACTAATGAGGATCTTGCGGCCCGGCTTCTTGGCGTTATCGAGCACCAGCACGGAGCGGCCACGGTAGCCCGCCTGCGCCGCACACATCAATCCGGCCGCACCGGCCCCGATCACCACCACATCGACCTGCTTCATCATCACTCACTTATCAAAATAGAAACGGCACCTGGCCAGAACCGAGATTGCCTCTGGCTGACATCACAACGGTGACTGCCCACCAGAATAAACAACGGCCCTTAAAAGGGCCGTTATTGTACTGGCTGAACACTAAGTGTCCACGACTATCAGGCGTTGCTGTCCATGATGCTGGCAGGGGCGCCCTTGGCCAGTTCGGCCAGCTCCTTGTCGATGAAGTAGAGGCCCTTGCCATCTTCACCCACCAGACCCAGACGGTCGACGATGCTCTTGAACAGCTTCTCCTCTTCATGCTGCTCGGCCACATACCACTGCAGGAAATTGAAGGTGGAGTAGTCCTGGGTAGTGAAGGCTACGTGGGCCAGACCATTGATGCACTTGGTGATGTGGTACTCGTGCTCCAGGGTGGTACGGAACACGTCGCCCAGCGACTTGAACTCGTGGGGAGGGGCATCGATGGCACCCAGCTTGGGCATGGCGCCGGTCTCGCTCACGTAGGTGAACAGACGCTCCATATGCTGGCGCTCCTCGACCGCGTGCTGACGCAGGAAGGTCGCCGCCCCTTCAAAGCCCTTGTCTTCGCACCAGGCGCTCATCTGCAGATAGAGATTGGAGGAGTAGAACTCCAGGTTAATCTGCTCGTTCAACTTCTCGATCATGGCTTGGGCCAGCATCTTGTTTCTCCTCAGTGATTTGGTATCGATTGTCGCCACACTCCCGCCGCGAATCAACCCGCCAACGAGAGGGAGATCCCGTTTCTTTCAGCTCAGGGGGTCAGCTCCCTAAGGGAGGCGACATCCACCGGCGCAGCATAATCGACACCCGGCAGCTCGAAGCCGTTGAGCTGCATGAAGTCCTGCCGCAGCCCGGCAAAGTCCCCCAGCCCGTGGAAATTGTCCGGCGTCACCTTGGGCCAGAGCGCCGAAACGGCGGCCTGAATGGCCGGGTCGAGCTCGTGGTCATCCATCCGGATCAGCCGGTTACCATCGGCCACCACCCCATTGGGCCCGTACATCTTGGCGGCGAACAGTCGCTGCATCTGCTCAATGCAGCCTTCGTGCACACCGCGCTCCTTCATTACCCCCATCAGCAGGCCCAGATAGACCGGCAGCACCGGGATATAGGCGCTCGCCTTGGTCACCAGCGCCTTGCAGACCGACACCCAGGCGTGACCACCAATCTCGGCCAGCTGCAGGTTGATGGTCTCGGCGGTGGCGTGCAGATGCTCCTTGGCATAACCGATGGTGCCATCCCGATAGAGGGGATAGGTGGATTCCGGGCCGATGTAGGAGTAGGCCACGGTTTGCGCACCGGGGGCGAGACAATCCGCCTGCTGCAACGCCTGCATCCAGAGCTGCCAATCCTCGCCGCCCATCACGGTGACGGTGTCGCGGATCTCCTCCGGCGTTGCTGGTGCCAGCGACTGCTGCACCAGGGTATCGCGCTCCAGATCCAACCCCCAACCGCTGAACGGCTGGCCGGTGGTCTTGAGCACCGAACGCACCTGCGTGCCATCGGGCAGCACCCGGATGCCGCTCGCGAGCGAATAGATCACCAGATCCACCTGCCCAAGCTGCTGGCGGATGGTGTCGATGGCCTGCTGGCGCATGCCGTCGGAGAAGGCATCACCGATCAGGTTGATGGCGATACGCCCCTCCTGCTCCGCCTCCTTGCGAAACCAGATGTTGTTGTACCAACCGGCGCTGCCCAATCCTTTGTCGGAAGAGCCACGCTCGAAGGAGATGCCGATGGTGTCGGCACCGGCACCGAAGGCGAGTGCAATGCGCGACGCCAGTCCAAACCCGGAGGAGGCACCCAGCACCAGCACCCGCTTGGGGCCGTTGAACGGGCCAGCAGCCTTGATCCGTTCGATCTGCTGCTGCACTGCGGCGCGACAGCCGATAGGGTGACAGTTGCGGGCAACACAACCTTGAATCTGGGGATGAATGATCATGGGAAGGCCTCCAAAGAAACTGGCTACAGCATAACCAAATCGAAGGAGATTAACTTGATGCCGGATCGCTATCAGTCAGAAAAGCGGCAAGAAATGAGGCAGAAAAACAAAAGGGAGCACGTGGCTCCCCAAAGCGGTATTCAGATGCTTTTTGTTGTTTTGTGTTCATTGCGAAGCACGGGCCCATCCTATGCCTCTCCCCCCAGATCGGCAAGCCGAGGGGTGTGACCGGCGTCAAACTATTGTTTAATTTATAGGCGAATAGTGGTTAATAACTGAGTGGCTGACCCTGTGTCACACGTCATTAAACTCATTTAAATCCCAAAACTGTGCCTGAGGCACCATTTTAGTTTCAGCAGAGATTGGTATAGTGGGCTGAAGGATCGGTAAGGAGAACCCCCATGAGTGGAACAACCTATTACAAGCATATTCTGGCTGCGATCGACCTCTCTGAAGATAACCGCAAGGTGATAGACAAGGCGGTGGACAGAGCCCGCTCCAACGGCGCCAAGCTGTCGGTTATCCATGTCGATGTGGACCTCAAGGATCTCTACACCGAGATGATCGATATCGACATCGACAACGTGCAGGATCAGGTGATCGCCGAAGCGAAAGAGAAGCTGGAGGCATTTCTGGCCTCGGTGGACTATCCCATCGAGAAGAAGCTGGTGATCTGCGGCGATCTGAGCGAGCGGGTCAATCAGGCAGTCAAGGAGTACGAGATCGACCTGCTGGTGTGCGGCCATCGCCAGAGCTTCTGGAGCCTGCTCACCTCCAGCGCCCGTCAGCTGATGAATACGGTGCCCTGCGATCTGCTGGTCGTCCCCTTGCAGAAGTAATGAAACCGGCGTAGTTTGATTTGCTATGAATATGACCGCATTCAATCACAACTACTGGTGGTGCTGCTCCTAAACAGGCGGCACCGCGTTTCTATTGTAAATTTCCCAAAGAAAACACCGTGACCGCCGAGAGGCGGTCAACTGTTTTTATCCCTTTGTCGCCTCCCGGCTCACCCAACTGGAGAGAGTGACATGCACAACCCCGTAATCCTGACTGGCGATCGTCCCACCGGCAAACTGCACATCGGCCACTATGTCGGCTCCCTGCGCCAGCGCGTCGAAGCCCAGCACCACTACCGTCAATTCGTGATGATCGCCGACTTGCAGGCGCTGACCGACAACGGCCACAACCCGGCCAAGGTGGCCGACAACGTGCTGGAGGTGATGGCCGACTATCTGGCGGTCGGCCTCGACCCGGCCAAGACCACCTTCTGCCTGCAGAGCGCCCTGCCCGCTCTCGCCGAACTCACCTGCTACTACCTCAATCTGGTCAGCGTCGCCCGGCTGGAGCGCAACCCCACCGTCAAGGCGGAGATCCAGCAGAAAGGGTTCGAACGCACGCTGCCGGCCGGTTTTCTGGTTTATCCGGTGAGTCAGGCCGCCGACATCACCGCCTTTCGCGCCAGCCACGTGCCGGTCGGGGAAGATCAGCTGCCGATGCTGGAGCAGACCAACGAGATCGTCCGCCGCTTCAACTCGCTGGTAGGCAAAGAGGTGCTGACCGAGTGCCAACCGATCCTGAGTGACACCGGCCGCCTGCCCGGCATCGACGGCAAGGCCAAGATGTCCAAATCCCTCGGCAACACCATAGAGCTCGGCATGTCGGCGGAAGAGGTCAAACAGGCGGTGTTCGCCATGTATACCGACCCCAACCACCTCAAGGTGAGCGATCCGGGTCAGGTGGAGGGAAATACGGTGTTCGCCTATCTCGATGCTTTCCACCCCGACAAGGCGCTGGTCGCCGAGATGAAGGCCCACTACCGACGAGGCGGACTGGGGGACATGCGCTGCAAACAGGTGCTCAATGACTGCCTGCAAACCCTGCTCGCCCCGATGCGGGAGCGCCGTGCTGCGGCCATCGCCGACAAGAAGATGCTGCTGGAGCTGCTCTATCAGGGCACCGAGCAGGCTCGCATCATCACCGATGAGGTCTTGGCAGAGGTGAAAAGCACCATGGGGCTCGACTACTTCGCCAGCATCCGCTGAGCGGGAGTCCCGAGCGCATCGTCGCCGTAGAGGTCGAACACCAGCTGGTGCAACAGGCTCTTGAACCAGCCTATCGCCTCGTCGTGGGCGGTGAGCGGGTGCCCCGCCATCAGGTAGACGATGGGGATTGCGGGGTCGAGCTGGTGCATCCGCAGCGGGTAGTAGCGGCAGAAGTGGCGCCCGATCATCTCGGGCACCACCACCAGATAGCGGCCGGTCGCCATCAGTGGCGGCACCGCCATAAAGCTCGGCAACCGCACGCCCAGCTCCCGCTCCACCCCGAAGCGGGCCAGCCAGAGCTCCACCATCGCCTGACTGTGACCCCAGCTGGAGGTGTGGATGTGGGGACGGCTCACCAGCTCGACCGGAGTCAGCACATCGGGCAATTCGCTGCCGAGCGGCGACAGGCAGACCAGCGGGTTGTTGAACCACTCCTCCCGCCACAAGCGGGGTGAGAGGTGATTCGCCCCGGCGAAACCGATCACCAGATCCAGCTCCCCCTTCTCCAGCTCCCGCTCGTAGTTGCTGTCGGCCAGCTCGCACACCTCCAGCCGACAGTGAGGGGCCTGCCGATGGAGCCGCTCCACCAGCACCGGTACCAGTCCGTGCTCTACCGAACCCGGGGTGGCGATGCGGAAAATCCGCCGCGCAGTGGCTGGATCAAACCCCTTGGCCTGCCGCAATCCCTGCTCCAGCATCGCCAGCGCCTGCCGTACCGGACCGGCCAGCGCCTTGGCTCGCTCGGTCGGCATCATCTCGCGCCGACTCATCACGAACAGCGGGTCATCCAGCGCCACCCGCAGCCGCCCCAAGGCGTGACTGACGGTGGATTGGGAGAGATGCAGCCGTTCGGCGGCACGGGTGACATTGCGTTCCTGCATCAGCATGTCGAATACGGCGAGCAGGTTGAGGTCGAGACGGGCGAGCGAGCTATCCATCGATATTTGCCATAGTTAAATGCCAACAATTCATTTTTACCATAGTAACAGATTGCCTAGAATGCGCTGGCTTAATACATCGGAGATTCAAATGCGTAGCTATCTGTTATTGCTGGCCATTGGCCTGCTGTGGGGTTCCCAATTCATTTTCATGCACCAGGCCGTTGCCGAGTTGCCCCCCATTCTGGTGGCTGCCGGTCGTGCCCTGTGCGGCAGCCTGACCCTGGGTCTGCTCTGCCTGTTCATGCGGCTCAAGAGTGAGCACACCCCGTGGCGCACCTATATGCTGATCGCCCTGCTGGATGCCACCATCCCCTTCATCATGGTCGCCTGGGGCCAACAGTATGTGGATAGCGCCGTCGCCGCCGTGGTCATGGGCTGTATCCCGTTTGTGACCATTCTGGCTGCACCGCTGTTTATTTCTGGTGAAAGAATCACCAAAACCGGTCTGCTTTCCGTGATCATCGGCTTTGCCGGTGTGCTCACCCTGTTCTGGCCGAAACTCTCCCAGGGCATGAACGCCGGTCTGCTCGGTGCCATGGCCATCCTGCTGGGTGCCAGCTGCTTCGCCATCGGCCTGCTGATGATCAAGCGCTTCGCCAAGGACCATCCGGTAGTGGTCGCCCGCAATATCCTGATCTCCTCGGCAATCCAGTTGCTGCTGGTCGCCCCCTTCATGGTTGATCTCGGCAGCCTGACCCTGCCGAGCACCCAGGCCCTGAGCGCGATCACCGTGCTGGGTACCCTCTGTACCGGTCTGGTCTACTTCCTCTACATGGCGCTGATCCAGAAGGCCGGCCCGACGTTCGCCTCCTTCAGCAACTATCTGGTGCCGCTGTTCGGCGTGATGCTGGGTGCCCTGTTCCTCGGCGAGCAGATCCATCCCACCACAGGTGTTGCTCTGGCCCTGATCCTCGGCTCGGTCGCCATGAACCAGTGGGCGCAACAGCGTCGCATGCAGCGCGAGGTATCCCTATGTCAGGCATCCTGACCACACTGTGCGGTGGTCTGGTACTGATTGCCGGCTGGCAGTATCGCCAGCGGCTGGCCGGGATCCTGGGCCTGCTGATGGTACTGCTGCCCTGGTTCTTCGATAGCAAGCTGCAAGCCATGCTGAGCTATGCCCTGAATGCCTGAAGTCCATCTCTGAATGTGTGACGAGAGTCTATCTCTCCTGTTTTTGGGACTGTTTTAAAAAACCTCCGATTTGTCCCCCGCTACCGGCGCTCTGCGCCGGTTTTTTTATGCCTGCCAGCCGGCGTCAGATCAGATAGCGATAGCTGAGTCGCTCGTTCTTGCGCGGCCCGGTGATCTGCCAGCTCAGCAGAAAACCACCGTCGATCTCGGTCAGCTCGGCGCTGTAGTGATCCGCCCCGCACAGATGGGGCTCGGCGGTCAGCCAGCGGCCATCCCCCTGCGGCAGCAGCTCGAACAGTTCGACCGGCGCCTCATAACGCAGATGGGAGAGACGGATCCCCCGTTCGCTGCGCTGCCACCAGAAGCGGTTGTGCATGGCGAGCTCCCTGCCATGAGGCGTGATGTAACGGCCCTGCTCGTTAAACAGCCAGCCCCCCTGATGATCGGTCACCTGCACACGCCCCTCGCCCCGACCATTCCAGTCGGTCGCCGACCCCTCGCTATTGCTGGCGGTAAAGGAAAATGCTCCGACCTGTGGCAATCGCGCCCATAAACGCTGGATTGCCGCTTCCATCTCGGCCATCATAGCCCCCTTAAAATTGACAACTGATGATAAATCAAACACATGAACTACTTGATAGGGGTCACCCTGCTCTGGTCATTCTCCTTCAGCCTGATCGGGGTCTACCTCGCTGGCCAGGTGGATGCCTACTTCTCGGTGCTGACCCGCATCGCCCTCGCCAGTCTGGTGTTTCTCCCCTTCCTGCGCCGCCGCTGGCTGCGCCCCGATCTGGCGGCCAAGCTGATGGCGCTGGGCGCCATCCAGCTCGGCATCATGTATCTCTTCTACTACCACTCCTTTCTGCTGCTGACGGTGCCGGAAGTGCTGGTCTTTACCATCTTCACCCCCATCTACGTCACCCTGCTCCACGACCTGCTGGAAGGGCGCTTCAAGCCCACCTATCTGTGGGGCGCCCTGCTGGCGGTGCTCGGGGCTGCCGTCATCCGCTTCGACGGCCTGACCGAAAGCTATGTGCTGGGATTTATGGTGGTGCAGGGGGCCAACCTCTGTTTCGCCCTGGGTCAAGTGGGCTACAAGGTACTGCTGGCACGGGAGGCGGAGCAACCGCCGCAACTGGCGGTGTTCGGCTGCTTCTATCTGGGAGCGCTGGTGATCGCATTGCCCGCCTGGTGGCTGCTGGGCAAGCCGCAATACCCAACGTCAGGGTTGCAGTGGGGCATTCTGCTCTGGCTGGGGGTGGGTGCCTCCGGCCTAGGCTACTTCCTCTGGAACAAGGGGGCGACACTGGTCACCAGCGGGGTGCTGGCCATCATGAACAATGCGCTCATTCCGGCCGGCTTGCTGGTCAATCTGCTGCTCTGGGGCAAGGATACCGACCTGACCCGACTAACCATCGGCGGCCTGCTGATGCTGGCCTCGCTCTGGGTCTGCCAGCGTGACAAGCGCGGCCAACCCTGACCTCACTCAGCCGACGACGGTGTTGTGCTCCCGTCTGGCCTGACTGTGACAGCTGGCCAGCCGGGCCAGCAGATGATCGAGCTGCTCGCCAGCCTGACTCTGCACCAACCCGATGCTGACGGTGACCGGCCGCTGTGACAGCAGGCTGGCATCGGCAATCTCGAGGCGCAGCCGCTCGGCGATCTCCAGCGCACTCATCCGCTCGGTCTGGGAGAGCATCAGGATAAAACCGTCCTCATCCCAGCGGGCAAAGGGATCTTCCCGCCGCAGTTCGTGGCGTACGATACGCGCCAGCTTGGCCAGCATGGCGTCGCAAGCCGCTTCGCCAAACAGTTGCTGGATTTTGGCCATGTGATCGACCGAAAACTGCAGCAGACTGAAAGTGCCACTCTCGGTCGCCAGCCGCTCCTCCAGCAGTTGCTCGAAACGGCCACGGCTCTCCAGACCGGTCAGCGGATCGGTGCCATGTCGCTCCTCCACCAGCACGGCAGCGGGATCGAGGTGACGGACGACCCCCAGCAGATAACCCCGCTCATCGCGACGCATCCGCTCTTCCAGCCGGATGTAGTGACCGTGATGATGCAGAATGCGGTATTCGAGGCGCAGACCGCTGCTGCGGCCGCTCTGGCAGGCGAGCAGGGCATCCTCCAGCCGGGCAACATCGTCGGGATGAACCCGATCCAGCCAGCCGAGATCATCCGGCCAGCACTCTCCCAATCCCAACAGGCGCAGGCAGGAGGGATCACGCTGCAGTCCGTGTTGGGCTGACCAGCTCCAGATCCCCGCCTCCAGCAGCGCCATGGCATCAGACAGCAGACCCGGATCAAGCCGGGCAGTCACATCGACCAAAGGTGTCTTGAGCATTTCCATGGGGCGCCTCGAAACAGGATCTGAATACCTGCTCAATAAGTAACATTGGCGTTCACGCCGAGCAACAGGGTCAGATCGCTTTTCCCTGATACCCGTTCATCAAGGTCTGCCAGTTCTCCGGTACGAAGTGGAAACTGGTATGCAGTTGAGACTCTTTATTGAATGAACGGAGCAAGCGTTCCAGATTGGCCTTCTGCCATTCGCCGGGGGAGCGGATCGCACCCTTGTCAAAATCGATCACCCACACCTTGCCCTCTTTATCGAGCAGCAGGTTGTGGCTGTTGAGATCGGCGTGATAGACCCCGGCATCGTGCAGCTGACGCACTGTCTGACCTATCTTGTGCCACACCTCGGTCGCCACCGGCCCCTGCTTGAGCAACGCCACCATATCCTTGGCACCGCGAATTCGCTCGATCAGGATATCGGCACGATAGAAGGGTCCCTGTTTGACCATGCGGGCACCAAACGGACGCGGCACCGGCAGCCCCAGCTCGCACAGCTTGGCCAGCAGGGTGTATTCGGCCATGGCGCGGCTCGACTCGACCCCTTCGAACCAGAAGCGATCCCGCACCACCTTGCCCACCATGCCGCCGCGATAGTAGTGGCGCAGCACCAGATGGCGGGACTCATCCTTGACGAACCAGGTCACCCCCCGCCCGATGGAGGTTCCCACCACCTGACGGTTGTTCTGCCACCAGGCAGGATCGAATAACTGGGGAGAGGGGTCGCGAAAGGCCCCTTCGGCATACCAGCAGATCTGGTTGTGTTCGGTCTGTACTCGCATCGTGGAGATCCCGCTCGGTGGGTCATGGATCGCAATTTTTCAATTGGCGATGAGGCTGCCGCTCTGGCATGCCCGCAATAGTGGCCTTTAATCAACGACGTGCAGAGACAGGTCATGGCGCTGGGCCCGGCCTATCCTGGCTGACGATTGTGCGCAATTTTACAATCCAGAGGGGAGTTTGCATAATGCCATCCACCCTTTTTGCCAGCCGTGCGCCACAACATGCCGCTATTTCAAACGCCCCCCTCCTCCATCTGCATCCTGCGGCTCTCCGCCATCGGGGATTGCTGCCACGCACTGGCGCTGGTGCGCGTCATCCAGCGGGAGTGGCCACAGACCCGTATCACCTGGATCACCGGCAAAATCGAGGCAACCCTGTTTGCCGATCTGCCCGGCGTCGAGGTGATCCCCTTCGACAAGAGCAAGGGGTGGCGCGGCTATCGCGATCTCTGGCAGACCCTCAAGGGGCGCAAATTCGATGCCCTGCTCCACCTGCAGGCGGCGATGCGGGCCAGCATCGCCACCCTCGGCATCAAGGCCAAGGTCAAACTCGGGTTTGATCGGGAGCGGGCCAACGACGGCCAGTGGCTGTTCACCAACCACAAGGTGCCTTCGCCTGCCTCTCCCCATGTGCTGGACGGTTTCCTCGCTTTCGCCAAAGAGCTCGGCATCAAGGATCTGACCCCGGACTGGCAACTGCCCATCAGCGCCGATCATCAGGCGTGGGCAAGGGAGAAGATTGGCGGCAAACCGACTCTGCTTATCTGCGCAGCCGCCAGCAAGGCATTCAAAAACTGGACGGCCGCAGGCTATGCCGCGCTGGCAGATCACGCCGCCAACAAGGGCTTTCAGGTCTATCTCTGTGGTGGGCCTGCCAAACTGGAGCGGGACCTGGCTGCCGAGATCCAGCGCTTAAGCCAGAGCAAACCGGTCGATCTGGTGGGGCAGACCAACCTCAAGCAACTGCTGGCGCTGATTGGTGAGGCGAGTCTGGTGCTGGCCCCCGATACCGGCCCCACCCATATGGCCACCATAGTGGGCACGCCGGTGATCGGTCTCTATGCCCACCACAATCCGGCCCGCACCGGCCCCTATCTGTGCCGCGACTACGTGGTCAGCGTCTATCAGGAGCTGGTCGAACAGGAGACCGGCAAGCCGCTGGCCGAATTGAGCTGGCGCACCCGTCTCAAAGACCCGGAGGCCATGCGAAAAATCACCAGCGAGCAGGTGATCACCGCCTTCGACCGCCTCTGTGCAGATCGTCAACTGCCGTAATGACAGGGCACCTCGGGAATTCCGAGCCATCAGGCAGGGATAACCTGATAGCCTCTGCCCTCAGCCAAAGGCACAATGCAGGCTGATGTGGGTTACGCTCCCGCAGCAAGCTACGAATACTTTGATCGGCTGGAATATGATTCCGGCCGTTTTTTTATTCGCCGCATTCTGGTAAAATTCGCCGCCTTTACATCCCCCTGACTCAAGAATTTTCCGCGTTTTGCGTTTGGCTGTCTCCCTTTCGGGCACAAGACGGCGGTCTCTGCTACAACCAAAACAGCGGTTTCGATTAAAGGTAATAATATGGCGCAACAAGGCACACTCTATATCATCTCTTCTCCGAGCGGCGCGGGTAAATCCAGTCTGCTCAATGCCTTGCTGACCAACCACAATCAAGCTGGCAAGATGCAGCTATCGGTTTCCCACACCACTCGCGCCACCCGCCCGGGCGAAGAGCACGGCGTACACTACCACTTCGTTCAGGTGGAAGAGTTCAAGGCGCTGATCGAGCGTGGTGATTTTCTGGAATGGGCCGAAGTGTTCGGCAACTACTACGGCACCTCCCGCGCCGCCATCGAAGCCTGTCTGGCCAAAGGGATCGACGTATTCCTCGACATCGACTGGCAGGGTGCCCGCCAGATCCGCGAGCAGATGCCGACCAAATCCATTTTCATCCTGCCCCCCAGCCGCGAAGAGCTGGAACGCCGCCTGATTGGGCGCGGTCAGGACAGCGCCGAAGTGATCGCCGGCCGGATGGCGAAAGCCATTGCCGAAATGGTGCACTACGACGAGTATGACTATGTCATTATCAATGAAGACTTCGAGCAGGCGCTGTTCCAGCTCAGGTCCATTATTGAGTGCCAACGGCTGGAGATGCGTCACCAGCAACAGGCTCAAAAAAACTTGCTGCAACAGCTACTGGCAGAGTAAGCCAAAAACAAGTAAACTTTTGCGTCATTTTTAAACACTGCTTTTCTAAATACAGAAAGCCCAAACACTGGAGTCCTGCATGGCACGCGTTACTGTAGAAGATGCTGTAAAACAGGTAGGTAACCGTTTTGACCTGGTGCTGGTCGCCGCGCGCCGCGCTCGTCAAATCGCGGTACAAGGCAAAGATCCCCTGGTCGACGAAGAGAACGACAAGCCGACTGTGATCGCCCTGCGTGAGATCGAGCTGGGTCTGGTGAACAATCAAGTGATGGACACCCAGGACCGCTACGAACAGCAAGAGCAGGAAGCCGCCGAGCTGGCTGCCGTTGCTGCCATCGCCGAAGGCCGCGGTTAAGTTATTCCTCCGGTTGGCACCCGCCCGGGTGCCGACTGTTCATCCCCATTTACAACCGCTCGAAAACCTCGCAAACTCAGGGCTATACCCTCAATTCCACGAATTGCCGTTTCACCGCTGCGGGGACTGTCTTGTATTTATTTGAAAACCTTAAAGAAATAGCCAGTTCCTACCTGCCGCCAGAGCAGGTTGAGAAGCTCAAGCAAGCCTATGTGGTGGCCCGTGATGCCCACCAGGGCCAGATGCGTTCCAGTGGCGAACCCTATATCACCCACCCTGTTGCCGTTGCCCGAATCTTGGGTGACATGCGCCTCGATCATGAAACCCTGATGGCCGCCGTACTGCACGACGTCATCGAAGACACCTCGGTCACCAAGGCCGATCTGGCCGAACAGTTTGGCAATGCGGTTGCAGAACTGGTGGCCGGGGTCTCCAAGCTCGACAAGCTGAAATTTCGCGATCGCAAAGAGGCGCAGGCCGAGAACTTCCGCAAGATGGTGATGGCAATGACCCAGGATATCCGGGTCATTCTGATCAAGCTGGCCGACCGCACCCACAACATGCGCACCCTGGGCTCCCTGCGCCCTGACAAACGCCGCCGCATCGCCCGGGAAACCCTCGAAATCTTCGCTCCCATCGCCAACCGCCTCGGTATTCACACCATGAAGAACGAGCTGGAAGAGCTGGGTTTCGAGGCGCTCTATCCCATGCGATCCCGCGTGTTGCGCGAATCGGTGCGCCGCGCCCGTGGCAATCGCCGCGAGATCATCGACTCCATCCAGAGCGAAATCAGCGGTCGTCTGAAAGAGGCGGGGATCGAGCATCAGGTCAGTGGCCGCGAGAAGAATCTCTTCTCCATCTACAACAAGATGGAGAAAAAAGAGCTGCAATTTCATGAGGTAATGGATATCTACGCCTTTCGGGTAAAGGTGAAGGACATAGATACCTGTTACCGGGTGCTGGGGCAGATGCACAGCCTCTACAAACCGCGCCCCGGCCGCTTCAAGGATTACATCGCCATCCCCAAGACCAACGGCTACCAGTCGCTGCACACCTCTCTGGTGGGGCCGCACGGGGTACCGGTCGAGGTGCAAATTCGCACCGAGTTCATGGATCAGATGGCCGACAAAGGGGTTGCCGCCCACTGGGCCTACAAGCAGGATGGCGACAGCTCGGGCACCACTGCCCAGATCCGCGCCCAGCGCTGGATGCAGAGCCTGCTGGAATTGCAGCAGAGCGCCGGCAGCTCGTTTGAATTTATCGAAGGGGTCAAGACCGACCTCTTCCCCGACGAGATCTACGTGTTCACGCCGGAAGGACGAATCATGGAGCTGCCCGCTGGCGCCACGCCGGTGGACTTTGCCTATACGGTGCACACCGACATCGGCCACGCCTGCGTCGGTTCGCGGGTCGACCGCCACCCCTACCCGCTCAGCAGCCCGCTGCACTCGGGCCAGACGGTGGAGATCATCACGGCGCCGGGGGCTCGCCCCAATGCAGCCTGGCTCAACTTCGTGGTGACCACCAAGGCTCGCTCCAAGATCCGCCAGTTCCTCAAGAACCTGCGCACCGAAGAGTCGGTGGTGCTGGGTCGCCGCCTGCTCAACCATGCACTAGGCGCCAAGAATATCGAAGATATTCCCGAGCCACGCATCAAGCAGGTGCTGGCCGATACCAAGCACGAAAATCTACAGGGGCTGCTGGCCGATGTGGGCCTCGGCAACGCCATGAGCGTAATGGTGGCGCGCCGCATGCTGGGGGATGAACTGCCGCCGGAAGAGCAGCCCAAAACCAGCAGCAAGAAGATGCCGATCAAGGGTGCCGACGGCATGCTGGTCACCTTCGCCAACTGCTGCCGTCCGATCCCGGGGGATGCCATTATCGCCCACATCAGCCCGGGCAAGGGTCTGGTGATCCACCAGGAAGCCTGCCGCAACATCAAGGGCTACAGCAAGGAGCCGGACAAGTACCTGCCGGTGCAGTGGGAAGTGGACAAGGAGCAGGAACAGGAGTTCCGCACCGGTATCAGCATCGAAATCGTCAACCATCAGGGTGCGCTGGCCGAGCTGGCCAACGTGATTGCCGCCACCGGCGCCAACATTCACGCCATCAGCACCGAAGAGAAGGATGGCCGGGTCTATCAGGTCAGCCTGCTCATCACCACCAAGAGCCGCATCCACCTGGCCAACATCATGCGCAAGATCCGCGTGATGCCCAACGTGCTCAAGGTGAGCCGACAGAAGAACTGAACACAGGCGGCGCAAGCCGCCTGCTGCTTTTATTGAGACAAGCCATGACCCCCGAACGCTTCAAGCGCATCACCGACATGCTGGCCCAGCGTCAGCTCGATTTGACCGTCTGTATGGAAGAGGTACACAAACCTCACAATCTGGCCGCCATCGTGCGTACCGCCGATGCCATCGGCATCCACCGGGTACACGCCGTCTGGCCCAAAACCTGGATCCACAAGCGCAAGGGCACCGCCCGCGGCAGCCAGAACTGGGTGGATGTAAAACTGCACCCGGATATCGGCACAGCCGTTGCCGAGCTGAAAGCCTCCGGCATGCAGATCCTGGCGACCCATCTCTCTGAAAGCTCGGTCGATTTTCGCGCCATCGACTACACCAAACCGACTGCCATTCTGGTGGGTCAGGAAAAGCACGGCATCGGTGAAGAGGCGCTGGCCCTGGCCGATCACCATATCGTCATCCCCATGGTCGGCATGGTGCAGTCCCTCAACGTCTCGGTGGCTGCCGCCGCCATCCTCTACGAGGCGCAGCGCCAGCGCGAGCTGGCCGGTTGCTATCAACGCGGCTGCCCGCTCACGCTGGAGGAGCAAAACAGCATCCTGTTCGAGGGGGGTTATCCTATCTATGCCCAGCTCTGCAAAGAGAAAGAGATGCCCTACCCCCAGCTCGGCCCGGCCGGTGAAATTCTGGCGGACGAAGAGTGGTGGCAACGGATGCAGCTGACCCGCAAAGGGTGGGCGCAGCAGAGCGAGCAGGACGATCCGCAGGAGGAGTGATGGAGAACCCTTTTGGCAGCTGGCTGGAATCGCAAATCATCCGGGATCACCTGACCAACCCGAACATAGAGGCCGGCGACTACAGCTACTACTCCGGCTACTATCACGGCAAGCCGTTCGAGGATCACTGCGTCCGTTACCTGCTCGGCGATGGCTCGACCCGCGACACCTGGGAGAGCGGCCTCTGGGGCGAGGTGGATCAGCTGATCATCGGCAAGTTCTGCTCCATCGGCTCGGGCGCCACCTTCATGCTGGCGGGCAATCAGGGCCACCGGCTGGATTGGGTTTCCACCTTCCCGTTCAATCCCGACACCTTTGGCGAAGGGGCCCGCAGCGGCTTTCTGCGCAAGGGAGACACCCGGATTGGCAACGATGTCTGGATCGGCTCGGAAGCGATGATCATGCCCGGCATCACCATAGGTGATGGTGCGGTCATCGCCACCCGCGCCGTGGTGACCAAGGATGTGGCCCCTTACACCATAGTCGGCGGCAACCCGGCCCAGCCGATCCGCCGCCGTTTCAGCGATGAGCAGATCCTCATGCTGCAAGAGATGCAGTGGTGGGACTGGCCCCTGCCCCGCTTGCAAGCCAGCATGGCGCTACTCTGCTCGGGGGATATCGCCGCCCTTTATCACCATTGGCAACAGGAGTGTGCCTGATGAAACCCCTCTCTCTTTCCCTGTTGGCCCTGACCCTGTTTTCTGCCGGAGCCCTTGCCGTGACCAATACCTATCAGCTCACCAGCGAAGCCGATGTACCCAGCCTCTACCAGCAAACCCTGCCCGACTTCTGGCGCCAGCATGCGGTGGAAGGAGAGTTTAAGGGCAAGGATGGCGTAACCATCCGCTATGCCGCGCTACGGCAAGCCAAGGTCGATCGCGCCATCCTGATCGTCAATGGCAGGGTCGAGAGCTACCTCAAGTATCAGGAGCTGGCGTGGGATCTCTGGCGTCAGGGCTACAGCCTCTATCTCATCGACCATCGTGGTCAGGGGATGTCCGACCGGATGCTGAATGACCCGCAGAAGGGATATGTCGACCAGTTCGACGATTATGTGGTCGATCTCAAGCAGTTTCACGACCAGATAATCATGGCGGACCAGCCTGCAAAGCTGTTCCTGCTGGCCCACTCCATGGGCGGCGCCATCTCGGCCCGCTATCTGGAACGCTGGCCCGATGATATCAAGGCGGCCGTGCTCTCCTCCCCCATGCTGGGCATCAATCTCGGCGGTCTGCCCAAGTGGCTGGCCAAGGGATTGGCGAGCACCATAGGCACGGTCGGCGGTTGGATTGGTGAGCCTCCCTACGGCCCCGGTCAGGGAGCCTATCAGGATCACGGCTTTGCCGATAACGAGCTGACTCACAGCCAGCCCCGCTATCAAGCCTTCCGCCAACTCTACGAACAGCACCCGCAGATCAAGCTGGGTGGCGCGACCGCCCACTGGATTTATCAGGGGATCACTGGTGCCGATGCCGCCATCGCCGATGCGGGCGCCATCAAAACCCCGCTGCTGGTGCTGCAAGCTGGCAGCGACAGCGTGGTGGACAATGCCGCACAGGATCGCTTCTGCACCATTGCCAAGTGCGAAGGGGGCAAACCACTGCGCATCGAGGGTGCCTGGCACGAGCTGTTTATCGAATCCGATGACAAGCGCCAACCCGCCCTGACCGCGATGGTCGACTTTTTCGCCCGCTTCTGAGCCGGCTATTTTTTGTAACCCTAAATAAATGGGGTGACAATGCGGGCTAAGGTAAACTGCCCCTGTTTTCAATCGATGCCGAGGTAATGATGTTCAAGGTAGTTGTATCCGATCTCGATGGCACTCTGCTCAACAAGCAGCACCAGATCTCTCCCCGTACCCGGGATACCCTGCACCGCCTGGTAGAACAAGGTGTGAAATTCGTGGTCGCCACCGGCCGTCATCACGTTGACGTACGCAGCTTCCGCGATGCGCTGGGGATGGACATCTACCTCATTACTTCCAATGGCGCCGTGGTCCATGACAAACAGGATCAGCTGATTTTCAACCAGCCGCTGCCGACCGAGATTGCCGCCGAGCTGATTGCACTGGAGCGAGATCCCTCTATCCACCTCAATGTCTATCAGGGTGATGACTGGGTGGTGGAAGAAGAGCTGCCCTGGCTGCTGCAGTTCCACGACGAGTCAGGGTTCACCTACCGCCTGGTCGATGACCTGAAACAGGAACCGAAAGAGCAGATCAACAAGGTGTTCTACATCGGCGACCACGAAAAGCTGCTGAAGATCGAGGCACACCTCAACCAGCGCTATGGCGATCAGCTCAACGTCACCTTCTCATTGCCGGACTGCCTCGAAGTGATGCACGCCGGGGTGCACAAGGGCAATGCTGTGCGAGCCGTGCTGGAGCAGAACGGTTTCGATATGTTGGAGGCGATCGCCTTCGGCGATGGCATGAACGACTTCGAGATGTTGACCATGGTGGGACGCGGCATCGTGATGGGCAACGCCCATGACCGCCTGAAAATGGCGCTGCCGGAGTATGAGCAGACCCTCACCTCTGACGAAGATGGCGTCGCCGTCTATCTGGAGAAGCTGTTCGAGCTGGAGAGCGTCAGCGCAGCCTGATCCTCTTCAGCCCGCTATCCGATTCAGCAAAGCCTCACCATGTGAGGCTTTGTTTTTTCAGAGTCTCCAGCCAGGGATTGGGCCGCTGCCAGCTGAAGCTCTGGTTCGCCCCGCCGTAGCATTCAGCCAACCGCAGAGGCGTGCCGGGAGTATGGCGTCGCCCGGCCACATCGAGGCAGCGGGAGACCTTGCTGTTGAAAAGCCTGTCTTTCTGCCACTCCCACTGCGCCTGACCGTCACAGGGTGCCAGCATCACTTCGCTGTCGTTTTTGGCTTGCAAACAGAGATCCTGCAGGCGCAACTCACCCAGATCCCACTCGAACAATTGATCGTCTTTTCCGCTGCAAGGTTGTGCCAACACCTTCTGTTGGGACACCGCAACGCAAAAATCACCGCTGGTCAGCAAGGGGGAGAGAGAACGCTCCTCCTGCGGTTGTGATGCAATGGAGCCCATCATCACATCGGTGGATGGCGGCTTGATGGTACACCCCCCCAGCAGCAAGGCAGCCAGCATGGCGGGGGAGCAAGCAAAGGAAATTTTGTTATTCATGGAAAAATGCCTGAAATGGGCCGATGACATCCGGTTGTCAGTGACTCGAGGCTGAAGCATAACCGAAAGGCGGGGCGCGCTGCCCAAATAGAGTGTAAACAGACGTAACAGGGAGAGAGTACTGGCCCAGCGGAGGCCAGAAAGCAAAAAACCCCGCCGAAGCGAGGTTTTTCTAAATGTGGTCGGTGATAAAGGATTCGAACCTTTGACCCTCTGGTCCCAAACCAGATGCGCTACCGGGCTGCGCTAATCACCGAGGCTATTTCTTTCAAAATAGTTTACTTCAAAAAACAAAGACGACCTTATGGTCATCCTCGTCATACAGCAAGTATGGTGCGAAGAGAGGGACTCGAACCCTCACACCCGGGGGGCACTAACACCTGAAGCTAGCGCGTCTACCAATTCCGCCACCTTCGCGTACCTGACAAGCTGTAAAATGGGGTGGCTGATGGGGCTCGAACCCACGACAACCGGAATCACAATCCGGGACTCTACCAACTGAGCTACAGCCACCACAGCTGTTTTTGTTCCACAACAACGCCCGTTTAACCGACGCACTTTTGATGGTGCGCCCGACAGGATTCGAACCTGTGACCTCTGCCTCCGGAGGGCAGCGCTCTATCCAGCTGAGCTACGGGCGCTACGCTGTCGAACGGGGCGCATTATTAATGATGGTTTCTGGTTTGTCTACACTTTTCTGTCACCGAAGGACTGTTCGTTGTTTTTTCAGGCAATCTGTGTGTTTTTCTTCCACATTCCTGCCTGTAGCCTGACAAAAGGCATACATCCCCGCATCAGTTCATCTTGCCGTCTTGACTTGATGTTGTGCCCATCTAGAATGAATGAACGTTCATTCAATCGAAAGTCACACTGATGATTCTGGATAAAAAAGAGAGCATCTTCAACGCGGCCCATGAGGTGCTGGGTGAACGGGGTTTTCATGGTCTGTCGATTGCAGAAGTCGCCAAGAAGGCCAATGTTGCCACCGGCACCATCTATCGCTACTTCGGTGACAAGGATGATCTGATCCGGCAACTGCATCAGCACACTATCTTGCAGTGTGTCCCCATGGTCATGGCAGATGTAGCGATCGATAAAGTTTCATTTCAACAATTTCGCCAATTATGGCTCAATATTCATGCCATTTTTGTTAACGAACCCAACGCTATCCGGTGCAAATTGCAGTACGAGAGCTCTCCGCTAGGGGCAGAATTGGAGACCAATCCTGTCATTCTGGCTGCCTGGGAGCCTCTGGACCGATTTTTTGAACAGGGCGTTGAACAAGGATTGTTTATTGATTTACCGATACGGGCACTCCAGGTGTTGAGTCTGGACAGTGTCATGCATCTGGCCCTGCAGTGCAGGGTGCACAACATCACGCTGACCGAATCGCAGTTGGAAACCGCGATCCAGGCCAGCTGGAATGCCATTTTATCCCCTAATCTTTCCACCTCAGGAGCCTGTTCATGAAAAAGTGGATGGCCATTATGTTGCTGATAGCGATCGCCTTGTTTGGCAGCGTCATCGGCTTCAATTTGTTCAAACAGAAGATGATTGCCCAATACATGGCCAACCGGCCGGAACCCGAGTTCCCCGTCACCGCCATGGTGACCAAGGCGCAGGATTGGGTACCGACCATCGAAGCGATCGGCTTCATCGAGCCGAATCAGGGGGTGACCCTCTCCACCGAACTGGCTGGCACCATTGATGCCATCACCTTTGAGTCGGGCAAACCGGTCAAGGCTGACCAACTGCTGCTGAGCCTGGACTCCACCGTGGAGAAGGCCAATCTGCGCGCCTCCCAGGCCAAGCTGCCAGCGGCAAAAGCCAAATTCGAACGCTTCCAGAACCTCTACAAGACCAGCTCCATCTCCAAAGAGCAGCTGGATGAAGCCGAAGCGGCCTATCGCTCGCTGGAAGCGGATATCGAGAGTCTGAAGGCGACCATTGCCCGTCGTGAAGTGCGCGCGCCCTTTAGCGGCGTGGTCGGCCTGCGCAATGTGTTCCTTGGCCAGTATCTGCAACCAGGCACAGATATCGTGCGCTTGGAAGATACCAGCGTGATGCGTCTGCGCTTCACCGTGCCCCAGACCGATATCTCCAAAATCAAGCTGGGCCAGACCATCAAGATCAATGTGGATGCCTATCCGCAAACCCAGTTTGACGGCCATATCACCGCCATCGAGCCTGCGGTCAACTTCCAGAGCGGCCTGATCCAGGTACAGGCAGACATTCCGAACAACGACGGTCAGCTCCGTTCCGGTATGTTCGCCCGCGCCAGCATCATTCTGCCGACGGTGAAAGATCAGATCGTGATCCCGCAGACCGCTATCTCCTTCACCCTTTACGGTCAGAACGTCTATGTGCTCAAAGAGGGCGAAGAGACCGACAAAGAGGGTAACAAGGTGAAAGTGCTGCGAGCCAAGCAGGTTGTGGTCAAGGCGGGTGAGCGCCGTGGCAACGATGTGCATGTGCTCTCCGGCATCCAGGCCGGTGACCAGATCGTACTGTCGGGTCAGGTTCGCCTGAGCAACGACACCAAGGTGCATGTGGTCGAGAACGATGCCCTGGCCGTTCCGGCACAAACCCCGATGCTGTAAGCGCGGAGATCTGCGATGCGATTTACTGACATATTTATAAAACGGCCTGTGCTGGCGATCTCGCTCAGCTTCCTGATCGCCTTGCTGGGCTTTCAGGCCATCTTCAAGATGCAGGTACGGGAATACCCCGAGGTGACCAACACGGTGATCACCGTCAGCACTGGCTACTATGGCGCCAGTTCTGATCTGATCCAGGGGTTCATCACCCAGCCGCTGGAACAGGCGGTCGCGCAAGCCGACAACATCGACTTCATGACCTCCTCCAGCCAGCTGGGTAGCTCCACCATCACTGCATACATGAAGCTCAATACCGACCCCAACGCCGCGCTGTCCGACATCCTGGCGAAGGTGAACTCGGTGCGCTCTCAGTTGCCGAAAGAGGCGGAAGACCCCTCGGTCACCTCCTCCACCGGTTCAACCACGGCGGTGCTCTACCTCGGCTTTACCAGCCCGGAGCTCAACTCCAGCCAGATCACCGACTATCTGGAGCGGGTTATCAAGCCGCAGCTCTTTACTGTCGGCGGGGTCTCCAAGGTTGACCTCTACGGCGGTGTCGAGTTTGCCCTGCGGGTATGGCTGGATCCGGCCAAGATGGCGGCCTTCAACCTGACTGCCAGCGACGTGATGACGGTGCTCAACAGCAACAACTATCAGTCCGCGACAGGTCAGGCGACCGGTTACTTCACCCTGTTCAATGGCAATGCCGAGACCCAGGTCAAGGATGTCGACGAGCTGAAGCGACTGGTGGTGGCTACCCGCGACGGCAAGGTGATCCGTCTGGCGGACATCGCCAAGGTAACCCTCGAGAAGAGTCACGATGTCTATCGTGCCAGCGCCAATGGTCGCGAAGCCGTGGTCATGGCGGTCAACGCCGCCCCGACAGCCAACCCCATCAACATCGCCCGCGATGTGCTGGCACTGCTGCCGAGCCTTGAGCGCAATATGCCGAGCACCATGCGTCTCAACGTGATGTATGACTCCACCGTGGCGATCAACGAGTCCATCCACGAGGTTATCAAGACCATCCTGGAGGCAGCCGCCATCGTTCTGGTGGTCATCACCCTGTTCCTCGGCTCGTTCCGCGCGGTCATCATCCCGATCATCACCATTCCGCTCAGTCTTATCGGCGTGGTGATGATGATGGATATGTTCGGCTTCTCGATAAACCTGATGACCCTGCTGGCGATGGTGCTGGCGATCGGTCTGGTGGTGGATGACGCCATCGTGGTGCTGGAGAACGTCGACCGCCATATCAAAGAAGGTGAAGAGCCGTTCCGGGCCGCCATTATCGGTACCCGTGAAATTGCGGTGCCGGTCATCGCCATGACGGTTACCCTGGCTGCGGTATACGCGCCTATCGCCCTGATGGGGGGCATCACCGGCTCCCTGTTCAAGGAGTTTGCCCTGACCCTGGCTGGCGCCGTGTTCGTCTCGGGCATCATCGCCCTGACCCTGTCACCGATGATGTGTTCCAAGATGCTCAAAGCCAACGAGCAGCCGGGCAAATTCGAGAGCACGGTCCACCACCTGCTGGAACGGATGACCGATCGCTACGACAGCATGCTGCACGCCGTGATGAAAAAGCGCCCCGTCATCGTGGTGTTCGCCGTCATCGTGTTCGCCAGCCTGCCGTTGCTGTTCAAGTTCATCCCGAGCGAACTGGCACCGTCAGAGGACAAGGGGGTAATGGCCGTGCTGGGTACCGCACCGTCCAACGCCAACCTGGACTACATCGAAAACACCATGGCGGATGTGAACAAGATCCTGGACGAGCAGCCCGAGATCGCCTTCTCCCAGGTCTTCTCAGGGGTGTTCAACGCCAACCAGGCGTTCGGTATCGCCTCCATGGTGCCCTGGAGTCAGCGTGAAGCGAGCCAGAAAGAGGTGCTGGATCGGGTCGCCAATCTGGTGAAAGACATCCCGGGTATGGCCATCACCACCTTCCAGTTCCCGGAACTACCGGGAGCATCGAGTGGTCTGCCGATCCAGTTCGTCATCACCACCCCGAACAGCTTCGAAAGCCTGTTCCTGGTGGCCGGTGAAATTCTGGCCGCGGCGCAGAGTAACGGTCAGTTCGTCTATTCGGATCTCGATCTGAACTACGACTCCGCCACCATGAAGATCCGCATCGACAAGGACAAGGCGGGTGCCTACGGCATCACCATGCAGGATATCGGTATCACCATGGGCACCATGATGGCGGACGGTTACGTCAACCGTATCGACCTGGATGGCCGCTCCTACGAGGTGATCCCGCAGGTCGAGCGCAAATACCGTCTCAATCCGGAGTCCATCAAGGGCTACTACGTGCGGGCCGCAGATGGCAAGTCGATCCCGCTCGGCAGCCTGATCACCATTGAAGTGGTTGGCGAGCCCCGCGCCCTGCCCCACTTCAACCAGCTGAACTCCGCCACTATCGGTGCCGTTCCGGCTCCGGGTGTGGCCATGGGTGATGCGATCAACTGGTTCCAGACCACCGCCGACGAGAAGCTGCCGCAAGGCTATCGTTACGACTTCATGGGTGAAGCCCGTCAGTTCGTCACCGAAGGCAATGCGCTCTATGCCACCTTCGCGCTGGCACTGGCGATCATCTTCCTGGTGCTGGCGATCCAGTTCGAGTCGGTGCGTGACCCGCTGGTCATCATGGTCTCTGTACCGCTCGCCATCAGCGGGGCCTTGATTGCCTTGGCTTGGGGACTGGCGACCATGAACATCTACTCCCAGGTGGGCCTCATCACCCTGGTGGGTCTGATTACCAAGCACGGCATCCTGATCTGTGAAGTAGCGAAGGAAGAGCAGCTGCTGCGCGGCATGAACCGGATGGAAGCCGTGATGCAAGCCGCCAAGGTGCGTCTGCGTCCGATCCTGATGACCACCGCCGCCATGATTGCCGGTCTGATCCCGCTGCTCTACGCCGCAGGCGCCGGTGCAGCACAACGATTCAGCATCGGTATCGTCATCGTGGCAGGCCTTGCCATCGGTACCCTGTTCACCCTGTTCGTACTGCCGGTGATCTACACCTATCTGGCTTCCGAGCACAAACCCTTGCCGGTATTCGATGAAACCATTCCGCCCAAGGCAAACGGCGGACACTGATCATCAATCACTTGCCAAGGCCCCGATACGGGGCCTTTTTTATGGTTCGCAGGAAAGACGACATAAGTCCATGAAGCAGTTAAACTAAAAAACACAACATCCAGACCGCAAGGACGCCATGTCAGGACTCATCTCCAAGACCGCCGAGGCCGTAGGCCGCAACGGACTCTCATACCGCCTGCTCTCCTATATTCTGGTGTGTAGTACCGTATTGGCGATGATCATTACGGTGCTGCAACTCGCCTGGGATTACCGCAAGGATGTCGCCGTCATCGAAGACAGCATCGGCCAGATCGAAGCCTCCTTTTTGCAACCTATTGCCGCCAGCTTGTGGAACCTCGATGAGGAGCAGGTCAAAGTGCAGATCGAAGGGATCATGAACCTGCCCAACATGCAGTTTGTGATGGTCAAGGAGATGCTCGGCAACTCCGAAGTGCCACTGTTGACCCAGGGAGTGGAACGGGAAAGCTATGACATCTCCCAGGAGTTCAATCTCACCTATCAGGGGGAAATTGTCGGCAAGCTGTTTGTCGCCGCGTCGCTGGAGCAGATTTACCAGCGTCTGATTGAGAAGTCAGTGCTGATCATGGTCAGCCAGACCATCAAGACCCTGGTGGTCTCATTTTGTATCCTGATCATCATTTACTATCTGGTGGTCAGGCACATCAACCGCATCGCCAACTACGCCCAGAAGTTCAACCTCGATCGGCTCGACATGGCGCTGGAGCTGGAAGGCCGCCCGCAGCCGCGCAAGAAACCCGACGAACTGGATACCCTGGTATCCACCCTCAACCAGATGCGCACCCGGCTACGTGACGAGCTGGTCGCTCGTCATCAGGCGGTGGAACAGCTGCAACAGGAGCGGGATTTCTCCGCCACCCTGATCAACTCCGCCAACATGGTCATCTGCTGCATGGAACCAGACTTGACCATCGCCAGCATCAACCCGGCAGCCATACTGCTGACCGGCTACCACCAGCAGGAGCTGTTGCAACACAACTGGCTGGATCTCTTTGTCAGCCCGGCGCAACGGGAAGAGCTGAACGATATTCTGGCGGCGGAAGGTTCACTAGCGGACAAAGAGGTCATCATGCATGACCAGCAGGCCCACGAGCTGGTGCTGCAGTGGACCTTCGTACCCTTCTATGAAGGGCCGAACCTCAAGTACCAGATCGGCTTCGGCTACGACATCACCCAGCTGAAAAAGGTCGAGCGGGAGATAATCCAGCTCAACGAGCAGCTGGAAGGAAAAGTGGTGGAGCGTACCCGCAGCCTGAGCGAAGCCAACAACCAGCTGGGCAAGGCGTACGACGACCTGAAACAAGCCCAGCAAACCCTGGTGGAGTCGGAGAAGATGGCCTCCCTCGGCTCGCTGGTGGCCGGGGTGGCACACGAGATCAATACCCCAATCGGCATCAGTGTGACCGCCTCCTCCTACCTGCAGGAACGGGTTGCCGATTTCAAATCTCATATAGAGTCAAAACAGCTGTCGCGTTCCTATCTCAACGAGTTCACCGTCAACCTCGACGAGTCGATGCAGCTGCTGCAGAGCAACCTGCGGCGCGCCTCCGAGCTGATTGCCAGCTTCAAGCAGGTGGCGGTCGACCAGTCATCGGAAGCACGCTACAACTTCAGCCTCGCCGACAACCTCCATCAGGTGGTGGTCTCGCTTGGCCACAAACTGAAGAAGAGCCAGTGCGAAGTGGATATCCAGTGCGATCCCAAGCTGTCTATATTCTCCTTCCCGGGCAGTTTTACCCAGATCTACTCGAACCTGATCCTCAACTCCATCAACCACGGGTTCGACAACTGGGACAAACCGAAGAAGATCACCATCAAGGTGGAACAGCAGGGAGAGGAGCTGTTTATCGACTATTCGGACAATGGCCGCGGCATCCCGCCCGAAATCTTGCCGCGCATCTTCGATCCCTTCGTCACCTCCAAGCGGGGTCAGGGTGGCAGCGGTCTGGGCACCCACATCATCTACAACCTGGTGGTGCAACTGCTGAAAGGCCGTATCAGCTGTGCCAGCGAACCGGGCCAGGGCGCCCAGTTCCATATTCGCCTGCCGATCCAACATAACTGAGTGCTGGCTCTTGTGAGCCAGCCGCTTTATCCCCATCATGCTGTGATTGCATTCTTAATGAGCGGAGAACCTCGCAATGGCACAGCATTTTGACTATATCGCCATCGGCGGCGGCAGCGGCGGTATTGCTTCTGCCAACCGGGCTGCCATGTACGGTAAGAAAGTTGCCCTGATTGAAGCCAAAGAGTTGGGTGGAACCTGCGTCAACGTAGGCTGCGTACCGAAGAAGGCTATGTGGTATGCAGGCCAGATCGCCGATGCCCTGAAATATGGCGCCGACTACGGCTTTGACACCACCCTCAACCACTTCAACTGGGCCAAGCTGGTCGAGTCCCGCCAGGCCTACATAGGCCGCATTCACCAGTCCTATCAGAACGTGCTGGGCAAGAACCAGATCACCGTCATCAAGGGCTTCGCCCGCTTCGTCAGCAGCAACACCATCGAGGTTAATGGCGAGCACTACACGGCCGATCATATCCTGATCGCTACCGGTGGCCGCCCGGAAATTCCGGCCATCCCGGGTGCCGAGCTGGGTATCGACTCCGACGGTTTCTTTGACCTGCAAAGCCAGCCCAAGCGGGTTGCCGTGGTTGGAGCTGGCTACATCGCAGTCGAGATCGCCGGGGTGATGCAGGCACTCGGCTCAGAGACCCATCTGGTGGTGCGCAAGCACGCACCGCTGCGCAACTTCGACCCCATGATCCACGAGACACTGGTCGAAATCATGGCGCAGGAAGGGCCCAAGCTGCACACCCACGCCATTCCCAAAGCCGTGCTCAAGAACGCTGACAACAGCCTGACCCTGCAACTGGAAGATGGCCGCCATCTCACCGTCGACTGCCTGATCTGGGCCATCGGCCGGGTACCGGCTACCGACAACCTCAATCTGGCTGCCGCTGGCATCACGCTGGACGAGAAGGGCTTTATCCCGACCGACAAGTTCCAGAACACCGCCGTCGCCAACATCTATGCAGTGGGTGACAACACGGGTCGCATCCAGCTCACCCCGGTGGCCGTCGCTGCGGGCCGTCGCCTCTCCGAACGGCTGTTCAACAACAAGCCGAACGAGCACCTCAACTACGATCTGGTACCGACCGTGGTGTTCAGCCACCCGCCCATCGGCACCATCGGCATGACCGAACCTGAAGCTATCGCCGAATACGGCGAGGACCAGGTGAAGGTCTACCGCAGCCAGTTCACCGCCATGTACTCGGCACTGACCCAGCATCGCCAGCCCACCCGGATGAAGCTGGTCTGTGTCGGCCCGGAAGAGAAGGTGGTCGGTCTGCATGGTATCGGCTTTGCCATGGACGAGATCCTGCAAGGCTTTGGCGTCGCCATGAAGATGGGGGCCACCAAGGCGGACTTCGACAACTGCGTTGCTATCCATCCGACCAGCGCGGAAGAGTTCGTCACTATGCGCTAAGGGCAGATGAAGTTGGCCTGTCACGAGCAGCCGGCGTCTACAGCCATGTAACCCCTTCACCCAAACCCGGCTCAGGCCGGGTTTTTTGATCACTCCTCGCCATTTCTCTCGCAAATCCGTCGTTCTTTACGCCGATTTTACGCCTGCCACATGGCGCTTTATGGCGCCTTTACGCCTGTTTTACATACCCTTTTCAGCGTCAATGACACCAACAGAGTCGATATGATCTTACATCGGCTCTCGCAGCTAATTATCTCAATGGAGTCGATATGAATTGGCTATATCTGCTGCTCGTCCTCGCCTTGATGGCCTATCTGATGCGCGCACTCACGCGCAGTCACGAGTGAGGGACTACCTATATGCAGCAAGAAATTATCTATCCGGTGGCCTTCGTGCTGCTGGTTCTGCTGCCGGCACCGCTGCTGGGCAACTACATCTACCGGGTATTTGAAGGCAAAATCCGCTGGTTGGCACCGGTCGAGCGCGCCACGCTGGCTTGCTGTGGCACCGATGGACGGGAGCAGGACTGGAAGTCCTACGCCCTCAGCCTGCTGGCCTTCAACGGCGCCGGTTTCGGTCTGCTGTTCCTGATCCTGATGGCGCAGGGGTTGCTGCCCCTCAACCCGCAACAACTGCCGGGTCTGAGCTGGCAACTGGCATTCAACACCGCGGTCAGCTTTATGACCAACACCAACTGGCAAGCCTATTCCGGTGAGGCCAGCCTCTCCTACTTCAGCCAGATGGTTGGGCTGACCACCCAGAACTTCGTCTCCGCAGGGACGGGCGCCGCCGTCGCCATTGCCCTGTTCCGCGGTATCGCTCGTCAGCAGACCATCAACCTTGGCAACTTCTGGCAGGATCTGGTGCGTTTCTGCCTCTATGTGCTGCTGCCCATCGCGCTGATCATGGCGCTGGTGCTGGTATGGCAAGGGGTGCCGCAAAGCCTGTCAGCCTATCTGCCGTTCCACGGTGTGGAAGGTCAGGAGCAGCTGCTGCCCCTCGGCCCGGCGGCCTCGCAGATCGCCATCAAGCAGCTGGGCTCCAACGGCGGCGGCTTCTTCGGCATCAACTCGGCGCATCCGTTCGAGAACCCGACAGCCCTCTCCAACTGGCTGGAGATGGTCGCCCTGCTCACCATCGCCGCCGCCATGGTCTTTACTCTGGGCCGCTATGTGAAGGACATGGCCCACAGCCGCGCCATTCTCGGTGCCATGACCCTCATGCTGGTGCTGGGGCTCTTCGTCTCCCTCTCACAGGAGCTGAAACCGGATCACACCCTCGCCCAGCTCACCACTGACGCCAGCAACATGGCTGGCAACTGGGAAGGCAAGGAGAGCCGCTTCGGCCCTGTGCTCTCCAGCATCTGGGAAGTGGCAACCACTGCAGCCTCCAACGGTGCCGTCAACGCCATGCACGACAGCTTTACTCCGCTCGGCGGCATGGTTGGCATGATCAACATGCTGCTGGGTGAGGTCATCTTCGGCGGGGTCGGCTCCGGTATCTACGGCATGATGCTGTTCGTGCTGCTGACCGTGTTCCTGTGCGGCCTGATGGTGGGACGCACCCCGACCTATCTGGGCAAACGCCTCGGCATCACCGAAATGAAGTGGGTCGTCGCCAGCATGCTGGTCATGCCGGTGGGGGTTTTGGTGATCGGTGGTGTCACCCTGCTGATGCCGGATGCCAGCACCATCATCGGCCATGATGGCCCGCACGGTCTGTCACGCCTCATTTATGCCTACGCCTCGGCTGCCGGCAACAACGGCTCCGCCTTCGCCGGTTTTGCCGCCGGTGACAACTGGCAGTGCATCGCCATCGGTCTGGCCATGCTGCTCGGTCGCTTCGGCTACATCATTCCGGTACTGGCCATCGCCGGTCAGCTGGCCCGCGCGCCCCGTCAGGAGACGAGCGAAGGGGACTTCCCCATCAGCGGCCCGCTGTTCGTTACCCTGCTGATCATCACCGTCCTGCTGATAGGTGGCCTCTCCTTCCTGCCGGTGCTGGCACTGGGCCCGGTGGCCGAACATCTGAGTCTGATCGGAGGAGCATTCTGATGAACCTGACCCTGTCGATCACCATCCGGATGCCAATGGCCAACTATCTGATGCTGGGAGCTTTCCAATGAGCAAGTCCACTGCAATGAGCACCGACACCATGTTGGTGAAGGGCAAAAAACAGAAATCACAGATCATCCAGGCAATGGTTGAGGCCCTCTATCGCTTCAATCCCAAGGCGCTGTTTGGCAGCCCTATCCTGTTCACCCTCTGGCTGGCCGCAGTCATGGCGACCGTGGAGTCCCTGCTGGGGCAGCCTTTCTCCGGCGTTGCTCCCTCACTGGCCTGGCAGCTGACCGCCTGGCTCTGGCTTACCCTATGGTTTGCCAACTTCGCGGAAACCCTGGCCGAGGGACGCGGCAAGGCCCGTGCCGATAGCCTGAAAGCGGGCATGAGCCAGCTCAAGGCCCGCCGGGTGGCGAATGCCAAAGATGGTCAGGGCGAATGGGTACCCGCCACCAGCCTGATGAAGGGGGATCTGGTGCTGGTACGCAGCGGCGAGATGATCCCGGCCGACGGTGAAGTAATCGCCGGCATCGCCTCGGTCAACGAGGCGGCCATCACCGGTGAATCCGCCCCCGTCATCCGCGAGTCAGGTACCGACCGCAGCGGCGTGACCGGCAACACGACGGTCGTCTCCGACGAGATCTGGGTGCGCGTCAGCAACAATCCGGGCGAGAGCACGCTGGATCGGATGATCGCACTGGTGGAAGGGGCCAAGCGCCAGAAGACCCCCAACGAGATGGCGCTGGATGCCCTGTTGGTGGGTCTGACCCTGATCTTCCTGCTGGTGGTCGCCACCCTGCCCTGGTTCCTCGACTACAACGGCACCCAGGTACCGCGTCTGTACCTGATCGCTCTCTTTATCACCCTGATCCCGACCACCATCGGCGGCCTGCTCTCCGCCATCGGCATTGCCGGTATGGATCGACTGGTGAAGCTGAACGTCATCGCCAAGTCTGGCCGTGCCGTGGAAGCGGCCGGTGACGTGCGTACCCTGCTGCTGGACAAGACCGGCACCATCACCTTCGGTAACCGGATGGCCGACGAGTTGATCCCGGCACCGGGTGTCGACCCCGCCCTGCTGGCACAAGCCGCCATGCTGGCCTCGCTGGGTGACAACACCCCGGAGGGCAAATCCATCCTGACTCTGGCCAGCAAGAGCATGGCCAAGCCGAGCCAGCTGGAGAGCGACAAGGTGATCCCTTTCAGCGCCGAGACTCGCCTGAGCGGACTGGATCGCAACGGTCATCAATATCGCAAGGGTGCGGTGGATGCCGTGTTGAACTACCTCAGCCTCGACCGCAAGGCGGTGCCTGAGCTGGTGCTCAAGTCAGTCGACAGCATCGCCCGTCAGGGTGGGACTCCGCTGCTGGTCTGCACTCAGGAGAAACTGCTGGGGGTGGTCTACCTCAAGGACATCATCAAGCCCGGTATCAAGGCTCGCTTCCAGATCCTGCGCCATATGGGGATCCGTACCGTGATGATCACCGGAGACAACCCGAAAACCGCCGCCGCCATCGCCGCCGAAGCCGGGGTGGATGACTTCATCGCCGAAGCAACGCCGGAGAAGAAGCTCGCCTATATCCGTCAGGAGCAGGCCGATGGTCGTCTGGTTGCCATGTGCGGCGACGGTGCCAACGATGCGCCCGCACTGGCGCAGGCTGACGTGGGTCTGGCCATGAACGAGGGTACCCAGGCCGCCAAGGAGGCGGGCAACCTGGTGGATCTCGACTCCAACCCCACCAAGCTGCTGGACGTGGTGCTGGTCGGCAAACAGCTGCTGGTGACCCGTGGCGCCCTGACCACCTTCTCCATCGCCAACGACGTGGCCAAGTACTTTGCCATCCTGCCAGCCCTGTTCATCGCCGCCTACCCGCAACTGGGGGCACTGAACCTGATGCAGCTGGGCAGCCCGCAGAGCGCCATCCTGTCGGCCATCATCTTCAACGCCCTGATCATTGTGGCGCTGGTGCCGCTGGCGCTGCGTGGTGTCGACCTGAAAGGCTCGGCCGCCAGCCTGCTGCGCCGCAACCTGCTGATCTACGGTGTCGGCGGCCTGCTGGTGCCGTTTATCGGCATCAAGCTGATCGATCTGGTCATTACCGGCCTGGGTCTGGTGTAACGACATAAACCGGGATGCGGGACAGACCCGCATCCCCAGCCATCCATTTGGAGCAAGAGAATCATGATAGCAATCAGAACCCTGTTGACCCTGACCCTGCTGCTGGGAGTGGGTTATCCGCTGGCGGTCACCGGACTGGCCCAACTGCTCTTCCCCTGGCAGGCCAACGGCAGCCAGCTGACCGACAGCAAACAGCAACTCATCGGCAGCGCCCTGCTGGGGCAGAAATTCGAGCGGGCTGACTACTTCCATCCCCGTCCCTCCGCCAGCGATTTCAACACCATAGGCGGCAGCGCCAGCAATCTGGGGATGAGCTCACCGCTGCGGGCAGAGTTTGCCGAACAGGCAGCCAAGGCTCAGCCTGGAACCCGCTCCCCCGCCATGCTGACCCGCTCCGCCTCCGGCCTCGATCCCCACCTGCCGCTGGATGCGGTGCTGGCTCAGGTCGACCGCGTCGCCAAAGAACGTGGACTGGATCCCGCCCAACTGACGGAGCAGGTCAAGTCGGCCACACAAGCTGGTATCCTTGGCCCGCAGGTGGTCAACATTCTCCAGCTGAATCTGCAACTGGATCATAAAAAGGGCGCCTGATGGCGCCCATTCCGGTTTGGTGATGACCTCGATTTTCGCAACGGGCAGTTGGCTCGATAGGGATAACAATGGCTGATGTAGCAAGCGCTGACGCCCTGCTGACGAGTCTGATGCAGGAGCATGGGGATGCGTGATGAGGTAAGGGCCGACGCCCTGCTGGCAAGTCTGGAGCAAGAGCACAAGGGCAAGCTGAAGGTGTTTCTCGGCGCAGCTCCCGGCGTGGGAAAGACCTACGCCATGTTGCAGGCGGTGCGGGAACAGGCCAAGGAGGGGGTCGACATCCTGATCGGCGTGGTGGAGACCCACGGCCGTCAGGAGACCCTGGCTCTGCTCGACAAGCTCGCCATCATGCCGCGCAAGATCCACATGCACCGCCAGCAGCGACTGGAGGAGATGGATCTCGACGGCCTGCTCGCCCGCAAACCGGCCATTGCCGTGGTGGACGAGCTGGCCCACAGCAACGCCCCCGGCAGCCGCCACGAGAAGCGCTGGCAGGATGTGGAGGAGCTGCTCAACGCCGGGATCGACGTCTACACCACCCTCAACGTGCAGCATCTGGAGAGCCTCAACGATCTGGTGTGGCAGCTGACCGGGGTCAGGGTGAAAGAGACCCTGCCCGACCAGGTGCTGCTGGAAGCCGACAGTCTGGTGCTGATCGACCTGCCCCCCAAGGAGCTGCTCGGCCGCCTCAAGGAGGGCAAGGTCTATGTGCCCCATCAGGCCAAGGCTGCGTTGCAATCCTTCTTCTCCCTCAACAACCTCACCGCATTGCGGGAGCTGGCGATGCAGACCGCCGCCAGCCATGTGGAGGGCGATCTGCAACTACAGTGGCAGGCAGCAGGCAAGAGCACCTTGCCGTTGCGGGGCAAGCTGATGGTTTGCCTCGGTGACCTGCACGGCTCGGCGCTGGTGCGCTACGGCCACCGCTTTGCCCAGCGCCGTCAGCTCCCGTGGCTGGTGGTGCATGTCGACAGCAATGGCCGCCGCTCGGCCGATGTGGAGCAGGCGCTGGCGCTCGCCTCCCACCTCGGCGCCAAGGTGCTGACGCTATCCAGCCCGGCGGTCGCCAACACCCTGCTGGAGACCGCCGAACAGCAGCAGGTCTCCCAGCTGCTGCTCGGCAAACCCCACAAGGCACCGTGGCGCCGCTCGCTGGTGCAGCACCTGCTCAAGCAGGCACAGGGGCTCGAAATCACGCTGGTCGATACCGAGAAGCAGAAGCCCGAAGTGGGGATGCGCGTCCCGACCCCGAAGGATATTCACCACAGCCTGCTGGCGTTGACCATCATGGGGATCACCTCGGCCGCCGCCTGGGGGCTCTCCTACTGGCTGCCCCCCGCAGCGTTACCGCTCATCTTCGTGCTGGGGGTGCTGGCGACGGCCCTCACCACCAGTCTGGTACCCGCCACGCTGGCGGCTGTGCTGGGCTTTATCGCCCACAATCTGCTCTTCACCGCCCCCTACTTCTCCCTGAGCGTCGCCAACCACAGCGACCTGCTCACCCTGTTTGTGCTGCTTATCGTCGGCATGACGGCGGGGCGGCTCGCCTCCCGTCAGCGCCAGCAGTTGATCGGTCTGAGAGAGACCCAGCAGCTGGGCAATGCCCTGCTCTCCCTCAGTCAGGGGCTGGCCACCGCCAGCAGCCCGGAGGAGGTGCTCAGACAAGGGGCACAAGCGATCTCGCTGGCACTGGGCCAGCCGACCGTGGTGATCGACAAGGAGTTCAACGATCGGCTCGGCAACGAGAAGCACAGGCCCGGCCAGACCGACAAGGCGGCCATCGACTGGTGTCTGGCCCAGAAGCAGAGCGCCGGGGCCCACACCGCCACCCTCAATGCCGCCGAGGCCCAGTATCATCATCTCAGCGACGATCTGGTGATCGGTATAACGCTGGCCAATCCGCTCTCCTCCTCTGCCGAGCATCAGCTGCAGGCGCTGCTCACCGATATTCGCGCCGCGCTGGCGCGGATCGACCTCAACGAGCGGCTGGCCGACAGCCAGTTGCAGGCGGAGACCGACCGGATGCGCGCAGCCCTGCTCTCCTCGGTCTCCCACGATTTGAAGACCCCCTTGGCGACCATCATGGGGGCAGGCAGCACTCTGCTGGAATATGGTGACCGGATCCCCGCCGAAGACCGCGACGAACTGCTCCACTCGGTGCAGGAGGAGGCTCGCCGCCTGCACAGCTATGTGCAGAATCTGCTGGATATGACCCGCATCGGCTCCCCCGACTTCCAGCTGAAACGGGACTGGGTCGATCTGGCAGATCTGGTGGAGAGCGCCCGCAAGCGGCTCGATTCCTCCTGGCGCCAGCACAAGCTGCTGGTACACATCGATCAGCATGTGCCCCAGCTCTATGTGCATGGCGCCCTGATCGAGCAGGTGCTGGTCAACATCCTCGACAACGCCTCCCGCTACTCGCCGGCAGGCACCCCCATCGAGTTCAAGGTGATGGTGGCCGAACCCGACCTCATCATCGATATCATCGATATCGGGGTCGGTATCGCCGAATCGGATCGGGAGAAGATCTTCAACCTCTTCTACACCCAACCGGTGGGTGATTGCGGCAGCCGTGGCACTGGGCTTGGCCTCGCCATTTCCCGCGCTATGATAGAGGCCCACGGCGGCAAGATTTGGGCCTTCTCCGGCCCCAATGGCAACGGTACCTGCATGCGCATCTCCCTGCCGCTCGCACTCAATTCACCGGAGGTCTGATGGTTGACCGCCAGATCGGGTCACTCAGCCCCTCCCACCATTCGCCTCTGGAGGTTCGATGGCGCACATTCTGGTCATAGATGATGAAGCGGCGATCCGTCGCTTTCTGCGGATCAGCCTGATTGCCGAGGGGCATCAGGTGAGTGAGGCGGTGGGGGTCAATGAAGGGCTGGAGCAGTATCGCCACCTCAACCCCGATCTGGTGATCCTCGATCTCGGTCTGCCGGATGGCGATGGCATTCAGGTGTTGCAGGCCATTCGCGAACACCACCCCAATCCGGTGCTGGTGTTGTCGGCCCGTGATTCGGAGCAGGAGAAGGTGCGACTGCTGGATGCCGGTGCCAACGACTACATGAGCAAGCCGTTCGGCATCGGCGAGATGATGGCCCGCATCCGTGTGCTGTTGCGCCAGCGGGCTGGCGTCAGCAGCGGCGAGCGGCGCCACTTCCCCCAATGCGGCCTGACGCTTGATGTCAGCAGCCACAAGGTGACCATGAAGGAGGAGGAGATCCCCCTATCCCGCAAGGAGTTCGCCCTGTTGCAGGCGCTGGTGTGCCACCCCGGCAAGCTGGTGATGCAGACCCAGCTGCTCAACGACATCTGGGGGCCGAGCCACAAGGAAGACACCCACTACCTGCGCATCGTCATCGCCAGTCTGCGCAAAAAGCTGGGGGATAACCCCCAGCAACCGATGCTTATCGAGACCGAATCAGGTATCGGCTACCGCTTTATCGGCAACTGACGTTTCACGTGGAACGACGCCCACAGCCAAGCAGCGCCAGCAGACCGCAGCCACTGAGCAACAGGCCGAGATCCTGCAATCCGGCCGCCACCGCCAATCCCAGACTGAGCAGCAGGTAATAGCCAAGCCCGAACAGGGCGCCAGCACTGCCTGCCACCTCGCGATAGGCCAACAGCGCCTGACTCAGCACGTTAGGGATCGCCAGTCCGAAGGCCACCACGATTCCCATCATGGGTAGCAGGAACCAGAGGCTGGCCTGAGTCGTCCAGACCAGCAGCCCGGCGACCAGTGCCAAAACGCAAGCCAGTCTGATCAGAGAGGATGGCAGCCACCCCCTCCCCAGCAGATGCTTGTTGAGCAGGCTGCCGAGCAGAGTCGCCAGCGCCAGCAAGATCCCCGAATAGCCAAACTCGCCGGTGCTCAATCCCAATCCGGCAAACAGGAATGGGGCCAGACTGTAGTAGCCAAACAGCATGGTGTTGAACAGGGCAACCAGCATGGCACTGCGCCAGAGTCCGCCATCCTTCATCATCCGGCATGCCAGCGGCCAGAGCGCGACTCGTTGGCTGGTGGCCGGACGGGTTTCCGGCAGCTGCCAGCAGGCAACCAGCAGCAAGAGAGCCGCCAGTATCAGCAGACCGCTGAATACCCCGAGATAACCGAACCCGCTCGCCAGCTGCCCGCCACTGAGCAGCCCCAGCACCGGGCTCAGGGAGAGCGCTATGCCCATCACCGAGAAGACCCGCGCCAGATCGCTGCCCTGATAGCTATCGCGCAGCATGGTCTGGGTCACCACGGAACCCACTGCAGCGCCAAAGGCCGAGATGATCCTGGCCAGCAGCAGGGTTTCAAACTGGTTGGCCAGCAGCGCCAGCAGGGTGCCGGCGCCATAGGTGAGCAGACCCGCCAGCATGGCGGGACGGCGCCCGATCAGATCGCAGAGCCGTCCCCAGCAGACCACGCCTACCGCAAACGCCAGAAAATAGACCGACAGGGTCTGGGATGCCTGCCCTTCGCTCACCTGAAACTGGCTGGCGATGTGGGTCAGGACCGGGCTGTAGATGGTCTCCACAATCTGGGGAAACATCATCAATCCCACCACCAGCCAGAGCGGTGGCAACTTGTTGTTCATGACAAACCTCCTTCACAAGAGGTCGCCATTCTAGAGAGACGCCAACTGTCTGATTACAATAAGCAGGACTATAAACATCAAAAATCGGACATATGGCCTTTATTCTTCCCGATCACCCTTTTGACCCCGACCAGCTGACCGGCTGCGTGATCGGCATTGCCTCCGCCCTTGGCTGGCACGACTCGGGCCTGCATCAACATCAGCGTCATCAGCTGCTGTTCGCCCAATCCGGCTGCATGACTATGGAACTGGAAGGTCGGGTCTGCCTGCTGCCGCCCACCCGCGCCGCCTGGCTGCCTGCTGGCACCGAACACCGGATCTTGATGCGCGGTGTGGTGGCCTACCGCTCTCTCTACTTCCAGCCGCACCCCGAGTTGCCCGGCACGGTCGAAGTGCTGGCGGTCAATCCGCTGCTGCACGAACTGATCGAACGGATGGCGCTCTGGCCGTGGGACAAACCGCAAGAGCAGCAACAACGGACGGTGGCACTGTTTATGGAGGAGTTGGGGCAGGCGCCGCGGGAGTCGTGGCAGTTGCCGCTGCCGACGGATCCCAGACTGGGCGGCTGGCTACAGCAGTTGAAACGGGGAGATGCCCTGCCCGATCGGCTCAACCGGCTGGCCGAACGGGTGGGTGCCAGTGACAAGACCATTGGCCGCATCTTCATGCGGGAGACCGGCATGAGCTATCAGGCGTGGCGCCAGCAGTGGCGGCTGTTGCGCGCCATGGAGCTGCTGGCAGAAAGCGAGTCCATCAGCCGGATTGCCGCTACGCTGGAGTTCTCCAGCGACAGCGCCTTTATCAGCTTCTTCAAACAACATACGGGACAGACCCCCCTGCGCTACCTCAGCTCTCGGGGTGAGTCGCCACAACCTGGCTCGCCTCCACCACCAGGGTATCCAGCGCCAGCGGCTTGAGATTGTGCAGCGCATCCTGCACCACGGCATGGGATGCCTGTTGCAACTCGCTCTGCACATCCTGCTCCAGCTGGGCACTCTCCAGCTCGGGCCGCGGGTTTTCGTTGGCCATCACGTTCAGGCTCAGGGCACTCACAATCAGGGTAGCGATCAGGCTTTTCATCTGGTTTGCTCCGGTATGGTTGAGATGACCAGATAGCTATTCCAATAGTTGTGCCAATCCTCACGCAATTCATAACATGATGATTTTGTTTAAATTAACTATATATCGATACCAAATTGAGTCGCAAAATGCATCCCGCTCGGTCATTTTTAAACCAACAGTTGGTGCTTTTAACCACGCTTGATTTTTGCACCATGTTCCACGTGGAACGTCCCATCTTTTTGATCGACACCCGCTTTTAAACTGAGCTATGGTGCTACATCCCCGTAACTCAAATCTGGATCTGTCACTGAATGGAATTTTCCTTGTTCGGCGAGAAGTTCACTCGCCACGCCGGTATTACCCAACTCATGGATGACCTCAATCAGGGGCTGACCAATCCGGACGCAATCATGCTGGGTGGCGGCAATCCAGCCCCGATCCCCGCCATGCTGGAGCGCTTTCAGGCCGAGGCCAAGAGCCTGCTCGACAACGGCGAGCTGGTCAAAGCGATGGCCAACTACGACGGCCCGCAAGGCAAAGACAGGTTCACCAAAGCGCTGGCCGCCCTGCTCAGCAAGGAGCTGGGATGGGATATCTCGGCCCGCAATATCGCCCTGACCAACGGCAGCCAGAATGCCTTCTTCTACCTGTTTAACCTGCTGGCCGGCGAATTTGCCGATGGCCGCAAGAAGAAGGTGCTGTTCCCGCTCGCCCCTGAATACATCGGCTATGCTGACTCAGCACTGGCCGACGACTACTTCGTGGCCTACAAACCCACCATCGAGAAGCTGCCCGATGGCCAGTTCAAATACCACGTGGATTTCGAGAGTCTGCAGGTAGGTGACGATATCGGGGTGATCTGCGTCTCCCGCCCAACCAACCCCACTGGCAACGTGCTGACCGACGAAGAGATCGAACACCTCGATCAGATCGCCCGCGACAAGGGGATCCCGCTGCTGATCGACAACGCCTACGGCGTCCCCTTCCCGGGCATCATCTTCAGCGAAGCCAAGCCATTCTGGAACGCCAACACCATCCTCTGCATGAGCCTCTCCAAGCTCGGCTTGCCGGGCACCCGCTGCGGCATCGTCATCGCTGACGAGAAGATCATTCAGGCCATCACCAACCTGAGCGGCATCATCAATCTGGCGCCGGGCAGTCTGGGGCCCGCTATCACCATCCCGATGATCGAGAGCGGCGAGATCATCGCCCTCAGCGAACAGGTGGTGAAGCCCTTCTATCAGCAGAAGGCGGAGCTGGCGGTGCAGCTGCTGCGCGAAGCGATCCCCGACCCGCGCTTCCATATCCACAAGCCGGAAGGCGCCCTCTTCCTCTGGCTCTGGTTTGAAGATTTGCCGATCCACTGTCAGGAGCTCTATGAGCGACTGAAGGCGAAGAACCTGCTGATCGTGCCGGGTCACTACTTCTTCCCCGGCATCGACGACCCAGAGTGGCGCCACAGCCAGGAGTGCATCCGCCTCAACTACTCCCAGAGCGAGGAGCTGGTGCGCCGTGGTATCGCCATTCTGGCCGACGAAATCAATGCCCTCTACGCCGGCTAAGTCAGTCCGGCCAGCCAAAAACAGAAAGGCCTGCAGATGCAGGCCTTTGTTGTCTGTCGCGATCCGGTTTACTTAGCCGGGCAGCGCCAGCTGCTCGGGTTTACCGATGGGAATGGCGCGGGGCTTGAGCGCCTCCGGCAGTTCGCGTGCCAGATCGATGGTCAGCAGACCATGCTCCAGCTTGGCGCCCTGCACTTCCACGTGCTGGCTCAGCTTGAAGGCGAGCTCGAAGTCACGCTCGGCAATCCCCTGATGGAGGAACTGACGCTCACCAGCCGCAGCCCCTTTGCGCCCCTTCACCTTGAGGGTGCCGTTTTCGGTCTCCAGCTCCAGCTCTTCGCGCTCGAAGCCAGCCACGGCGACCGTGATGCGATAGCCATCCTGATCGCGCTTTTCAATGTTGTACGGGGGGTAAGCGGCAGTCTTCTGCTCGAACAGACCTTCCAGCTCACGGGCCATCCGCTCGAAGCCGACGGCGTTGGAATAGAGATGAGAAAAATCGAGGTTACGCATAATCCTATCCTTCTAATAAGCAACAGGTTCAACTCTCCACAGGCCCGTCATCGGCACCCGGGAAATTTTAAAATTTCAGTGAATTCAGGCTATCAGCCGTTGATCTCGATCTTGCGCGGCT
This sequence comes from Aeromonas sp. 600282, assembly GCF_049175755.1. Lineage (NCBI taxonomy): Bacteria > Pseudomonadati > Pseudomonadota > Gammaproteobacteria > Aeromonadales > Aeromonadaceae > Aeromonas > Aeromonas sp. 600282. Next base: position 67,923 of record NZ_JAAKVR010000014.1, read on the forward strand.
TCATCGCCTCGGGCACTTCACGCACCAGCTCGATGTGCAGCAAGCCGTTTTTCAGGTCGGCCCCTTTCACCCGCACATAGTCGGCCAGCTGGAAGCGGCGCTCGAAACCACGTTCGGCGATCCCCTGATAGAGATAGTTGCGCCCGGTGTCGGCCTGCTTGTTGCCCTTCACCGTCAGCAGATTTTCCTGGAAGCTCAGCTCCAGCTCTTCCTGGGTAAAGCCCGCCACCGCCATGCTGATGCGGTAGTCGTTGTCACCCAGCTGCTCGATGTTGTAGGGGGGATAACCGGCATTGCCATTGCTGGCCGCAGATTCGATGAGATTGGCCAGACGATCGAAACCGATGGCAGAACGATAGAGCGGAGAAAAATCGATAGAACGCATAGTATTACCCTCTTGTGAGCGATAACGGATTGTTTGCCCTCCTTATGGACGGGCGCCTGGTCGAAACCTCTGTCGAGCGTTCCGGCCTTGTTACCTATATAGGGGCTCACTTTTTCCTTTCAAGGGGATTTTTTCAAATTTTTTAAATGGCCGCACCGACCTGTAGAACATCAACCTGTTGGCCCGATAGTGATGATAATCGACCCGTGGCCACTGATGGCAATGCGCTCCGCACTCCATAATTGGTTGCATATCCACCAGCCAACATGGAGCCATCTCATGAAGATTACCCAGGTTCGCAACGCCACCTTGCTGCTCGACTATGCCGGCACCCGCTTTCTGATCGACCCCATGCTCTCGGCCAAAGGGGCCTTCCCCGGCTTTGAGGGCACCGCCAACAGCCAGCTGCGCAATCCACTGGTCGAGCTGCCGCTACCGATCGATGAGCTGGTCGATGTGGACGCCGTTATCGTCACCCACGACCATCCCGACCACTGGGATGATGCCGCCAGAGCCCGGATCCCCAAGCATCTGCCGCTCTTGGTGCAACATCAGAAAGATGCCGATGCTATTCGTGCCAGTGGCTTTGAGGATGTGCGTCTGCTGAGCGACCAGCCCGAGTTTGCCGGCATTCGCCTGCAGCAAACCGGTGGCCAGCACGGCAACGACCAGTTGATGGCGGTACTGGGTGAACGCATGGGAGAAGTGTGCGGCGTGGTCTTCTCCCATCCCGACGAACAGTGCCTCTATCTGGCCGGTGATACCATCTGGCATCCCTCGGTCGAGCAAGCCCTGCAACAGCATCAACCCGAGGTCATCATCCTCAACTGTGGCGATGCACAGGTGCCCGGACTCGGTTCCATCATCATGGGCAAGGAGGATGTCGCCGCCGTTTATCAGGCCGCACCGCAAGCCACGCTGATCGCCAGCCATATGGAGGCGGTCAACCACGCCGTGCTGTCACGCCAGGAGCTGCGCGACTATCTGGCGGTACGGGGCATGATGGATCGGGTACGGGTGCCAGAAGATGGCGAGGCGATATCAATGTGACCCACAGGAGGGCCATGCCAGAGATGGCCCTTCGGCTTTCTCTGCCGAACGCTTATGATGAGGGGTCTGCGCGCAGAGAGGAGTCAACACCATGCCCACCCCGATCGTTGCCGTGGTGACCTTCGATAACTTCAGCCCTTTTCACTGCGCCGTCCCCTGCCTCATCTTCGGCGACATCCTGCCGGGCCAGCCGCTGTTCGAGCTCAAGATCTGCTGCGGTGATGGCAACCACCACTCACACTCGGCGCAAGGCTTCACCATTCAGGCTCCCCATGGGCTGGAGGTGCTGGCCGAGGCGGAGATCATCGTCATTCCCTTCTGGCACGACCCGGCTGCACGGCCACCAGCACAGCTGCTCGATGCCCTGATTGCCGCCAGAGCCAGAGGTGCCCGGCTGGTCGGGCTCTGTCTCGGCACCTATGTGCTCGCCTACGCCGGGTTACTCAATGGTCACAAGGCATCGACCCACTGGGAATATGAGCAGGATTTCTGCCACCGCTTTCCCTGCGTGCAGCTTGATACCAACGCCCTCTATGTGGATGACGATGGGCTGGTCACCTCGGCAGGCACTGCCGCCGGGTTGGACTGCTGCCTCTATCTGGTACGCCAGTACCACGGCTCGGCCATCGCCAACAAGGTGGCGCGGCGGCTGGTGATCCCGCCCCACCGGGAAGGGGGTCAGGCCCAGTTTATCGAGCAGCCGGTGCCCGCCTCCACCCGCGATGTCCGGATGAACCAGTTGCTCGATCACCTGCGTGCCCATCTGGCCGAGCCTCACACCCTGGATTCTCTGGCGGCCCATACCCTGATGAGTCGGCGCACCTTTACCCGCCGTTTTCATCAGGCAACCGGCCTCTCGGTGGGTGAATGGCTGCTGGCGGAACGGCTCAGGCGCAGTCAGGAGCTGCTGGAGGTGAGCGGCCATTCCATCGATCGCATCGCCGAGCTGGTCGGCTTCAAGAGTGCCACCTCCCTGCGCAATCACTTCCGCGCCCGCTTTTCCATCTCCCCCAGCGAGTGGCGACGATCTTTTCGCGGCTAAAACCCCTGATACCAAAGCACGATGTTTCACGTGGAACGTGCCACCTACTCCGCCCAAAAACAAAAAGCCGCTCACAGGGAGCGGCTTTTTTATATCGGGCTGACAGCGTCGATTAGACGTCGAGGTTGGCCACGCGCAGGGCGTTGGTCTCAATAAAGTCACGACGGGGCTCAACGGCATCACCCATCAGGGTGGAGAAGAGCTGGTCGGCACCGACGGCGTCGTCGATGGTGACGCGCAGCATGCGACGGGCTTCCGGATCCATGGTGGTTTCCCACAGCTGGTCCGGGTTCATCTCACCCAGCCCTTTATAGCGCTGGATGTAGATGCCGCGCTTGCCTTCGCCCATCAGCCACTCGACGGCTTCTACGAAGTTGGCAACCGGCTTGACCTTCTCGCCACGCTTGATGAAACCACCTTCCTCGATCAGGTTGGCGATCTCCTTGCCCAGCGAGACCAGTTGACGGTACTCACCGGACTGCAGGAAGTCGTAGCTGAGCGGATATTCGCGGTCGACCCCGTGCTGGCGTACCACGGCGTGCGGCACGTACAGGCTGCGCTCTTCATCACGACGAACCTGGATCTGGTACTGGATACCGTGGTTGCTCTCGTTGAGCACGGCTTCCATACCCTGACACCAGGCCAGCAGATCGCTCTCGCTGTTCAGCAGCGCTTCGTTCAGCTCCGGCTGATAGATCAGCTGGGTCAGCACCGCTTCCGGCGCACGACGAGACATGCGGGTGATCAGGTGAGTCACCGAGCGGTGCTGGTTGACCAGACGCTCCAGCGCCTCGCCACCGATGGCCGGAGCAGACTCGTTGACGTGCAGGGTAGCACCATCCAGCGCCATGGCGGTCTGGTACTGCAGCAGCGCGTCTTCGTCTTTCAGGTACTGCTCCTGCTTGCCCTTCTTCACTTTATAGAGCGGCGGCTGGGCGATGTAGACGTAGCCACGTTCGATGATTTCCGGCATCTGACGATAGAAGAAAGTCAGCAGCAGGGTTCGGATGTGCGCACCATCGACGTCCGCATCGGTCATGATGATGATGTTGTGATAACGCAGCTTGTCCGGGTTGTACTCGTCGCGACCGATACCGCAACCCAGTGCGGTGATCAGGGTACCCACCTCTTGCGAGGAGATCATCTTGTCGAAACGGGCCTTCTCTACGTTCAGGATCTTGCCCTTGAGCGGCAGTATGGCCTGGTTCTTACGGTTGCGACCCTGCTTGGCGGAACCGCCAGCAGAGTCCCCTTCCACTATGTAGAGTTCGGAGAGAGCAGGGTCTTTTTCCTGACAGTCAGCCAGCTTGCCGGGCAGACCGGCGATATCCAGCGCGCCTTTGCGGCGGGTCAGTTCGCGGGCTTTGCGGGCCGCTTCGCGGGCACGGGCCGCATCGATGATCTTGTTGACCACGATCTTGGCATCGCCCGGGTTTTCCAGCAGGAAGTCAGCCAGCTTCTCACCCATCGCCTGTTCAACGGCGGTCTTCACTTCGGAAGAGACCAGCTTGTCCTTGGTCTGGGAGGAGAACTTGGGATCCGGCACCTTGACGGAGATAACGGCAATCAGACCTTCACGTACGTCGTCGCCACTGGCGGCAGACTTGGCCTTCTTGCTGTAGTCCTCTTTGTCCATATAGGAGTTCAGAGTACGGGTCAGCGCGGTACGGAAGCCAACGAGGTGAGTACCACCATCCCGCTGCGGGATGTTGTTGGTGAAGCAGTAGACCCCTTCCTGATAGGCGTCGTTCCACTGCATCGCCACTTCAACACCAATCCCATCCTGCTCGGTGGTGAAATGGAACACCTTCGGGTGGATCGGGGTCTTGTTCTGGTTCAGGTATTCAACGAACGCCTTGATGCCACCCTCGTAGCAGAAATGCGCCTCGCGGCCATCACGCTCGTCTTGCAGACGGATGGAGACACCGGAGTTGAGGAAGGAGAGCTCGCGCAGGCGCTTGGCCAGGATCTCGTAATGGAACAGGGTATCGCTGAAAATGGCAGGGCTCGGCCAGAAGCGAACTTCGGTACCGGTGCCGGTGCTGTCGCCAATCTGCTTGAGCGGCGCTTGCGGCTCACCCAGATGATAGGTCTGCTCGTAGACGTGGCCGTTACGACGAATGGTCAGCAACAGCTTATCAGAGAGGGCGTTAACTACCGAGACACCCACGCCATGCAGGCCACCGGATACCTTGTAGGAGTTGTCATCAAACTTACCGCCAGCGTGCAGCACGGTCATGATGACCTCTGCGGCGGAGCGGCCCTCCTCCTCGTGCATGTCTACCGGGATACCCCGGCCATTGTCACGCACAGAGACAGAACCGTCGGAATGGATCTTGACCAGAATATCGGAGCAGTAGCCAGCGAGCGCCTCGTCAATGGAGTTATCGACGACTTCGAACACCATGTGGTGCAGACCCGAGCCATCATCCGTATCGCCGATATACATCCCCGGGCGCTTGCGGACCGCATCCAGGCCCTTCAGCACCTTGATATTCGAGGAGTCGTAAGTATTTTCACTCATAGCTTACTCTCTGCCTTCTCTAACGTTTCGGAGATTTTACCCTGTTCCACGTGGAACAACTTGCAGTCATTCGCATCCATCATGTCTGCGAGCTGACCGGTGTCGATGGCAGTGATAAACACCTGGGACGCACACTGCTTCAGCCTTGCGGCCAGCAAGCGGCGCTTGTCGACATCCAGTTCAGAGGCAAAATCGTCAATTAAAAAAATACAGCCACGGCTGCTATGTTGATTCAAATAGAGCCCTTGGGCCAGTCGCATGGCGCAGACCAGCAACTTCAGCTGACCCCGGGACAAAATATCCTGAGCGGGTACCCCGTTCGCCTTGAGGCGAACATCGGCTTTCTGTGGACCGACACCGGTATAGCCCAGCGCCCGATCCCGCTCAAACCCCGCCTCCAGCAGATCGCCGAGGGGAGTATCTTTCTCCCAGCCCCGGTAAAAGCCGAGACTGATATCGAATTCCGGCAGAAAATCCGCCGTCATCTCCTTGATCAGGGGCGTAATGGCCTGACAATAACTGGCGCGAAACTCGGCCAGCTCACCACCCAGCCGCACCAATTCCTGATCCCAGAACGCCAGCTGGCGGTACTGGGTGCTCTGGCGCAGCAGCGCATTGCGCTGTTTCAGCAGCCGCCGCACTCGCCCCCACAGGGCAAAGAAGGTCGGCTCCTGATGGAAAACGCCCCAATCGAGCCAGGCGCGGCGAGCCTGAGGCCCGCCCGTCAGCAAGTTGAAACCATCGGGATGGATCAACTGCACCGGCAACAGCTCCGCCAAATCGGCCAGCCGCTGGGCCTGTGCCCCGGCAATCTTGAGCTGGGTCTCGCCACTCTTGTCTTTGGCAAGACCGATCGGTACCTGACGTCCCTCCAGCTCGCACTGGGCAAACAGGGTAAAGGCCCTCTCCCCCTGGCGGATGACCCGCCCGGTCAAATGAGTGCGAAAGGAGCGCCCCAGACCAAGGTAGTGAATGGCTTCCAGCACGCTGGTCTTGCCGCTGCCATTGCACCCGACCAGAATGTTGAGGCCGGGCGACAGCTTGAGACTGGCTTGCTGGATATTGCGAAAATCGCTGAGCTGGAGTTTGACCAGGGACACGACTAGATCCGCATCGGCATCACCACGTACTGAGCATCCTGATGTTCAAAATCCTCAATAATGGCACTGCTGATGGAATCGCTCAGGCTAATCCGAATTTGGTCACATTTTAACGTATTCAGCACGTCGAGCACATAAGAGACGTTAAAGCCGATCTCCATCTCGCCAGCGGCATATTGTACGTCAAGCAGCTCTTCGGCTTCTTCCTGTTCCGGGTTGTTGGCGGTGATGCGCAGCAGGTTTTCCTGCAGATTGAGACGCACCCCACGGAATTTCTCGTTGGAGAGGATAGCGGCACGGGCAAACGCCTGACGCAGATCCTCACGGCCGGCGATCAAGGCCTTGTCGCTGTTGCGCGGAATGACGCGGCGCCAGTCCGGGAAGCGGCCATCCACCAGCTTGGAGGTGAAGATGAAGCCGTCCAGCGCAGCACGCAGGTTGCTGCGACCGATCTGCAGCCGCACCGGCTTGTCTTCCGCCTCCAGCAGACGCACCAGCTCCAATACCCCTTTGCGCGGCAGGATAACCTGATGATCGGGCAGCGATTCCCCTACTACCTCGCGGCGGCAGGTGGCCAGACGGTGACCGTCGGTCGCTACGGTACGCAGACCGTGACCTTCACTCTCGAACAGCATGCCGTTCAGGTAGTAACGCACGTCCTGGCTGGCCATGGAGAACTGGGTCGCATCGATCAGCTTCTTCAGCTCCAGCTGGCTGATATCGAACTCGAGCACGGATTCCCAATCTTCAATGTTCGGATACTCGGTCGCCGGCAGGGTCGAGAGGTTGAAGCGGGAGCGACCGGATCGGATGATCAGGCGCTCCCCTTCGGTATTGAGACGGATCTCGGCGCCTTCCGGCAGACCACGGCAGATATCCAGCAGCTTGCGCGCCGGTACTGTGGTGCGGCCATCTTCGCTGGCCCCGTTCAGATAGACCTGACCGATCATCTCTACTTCGAGATCGGTACCGGTCAGTGACAGCAGACCGTTGCTGACATCAAGCAGCACGTTGCCGAGGATCGGCAGGGTCGGTCGGCCGCCGAGGGCGCCGGACACCAGCTGCAGAGGACGTAACAGGGCCTCACGGCTAATTTCGAGCTGCATCTGTGCTCTCCGTTGTGATTAGGAGGAAAAGATTCGGATCAGGTTGGAATATTCGCGCTGCATCTGTCCACTCGATTCCGTTATCAGGAAGAAAGGGTACGGATCAGGTTGGAATAGTCCTCCTTGATGTCGTGACTCTCCTCCTTCAGCTGCTCGATCTTGCGGCAGGCATGAAGAACGGTAGTGTGGTCACGACCACCAAAGGCATCACCTATCTCCGGCAAACTGTGGTTGGTCAGCTCCTTGGCCAGTGCCATCGCCAGTTGGCGCGGACGGGCAACAGAGCGGGAACGACGCTTGGAGAGAAGATCCGCCAGCTTGATCTTGTAGTACTCCGCCACCGTCTTCTGGATGTTGTCGATGGTGACCAGCTTCTCCTGCAGTGCCAACAGGTCGCGCAGCGCTTCGCGCACGAAATCGATGTTGATGGCACGGCCGGTGAAGTTGGCGTTGGCGATCACCCGGTTGAGGGCGCCTTCCAGTTCACGGACGTTGGATCGCAGACGTTTGGCAATGAAGAAGGCCACTTCGTCCGGCAGATGGATCTGGTTCTCGTCTGCCTTGCGCATCAGGATCGCGACACGGGTCTCCAGCTCCGGCGGTTCGATCGCCACGGTCAGGCCCCAGCCGAAGCGGGACTTGAGGCGATCCTCGACACCGTTGATCTCCTTCGGATAGCGATCCGAGGTCAGGATGATCTGCTGGTTACCTTCCAGCAAGGCATTGAAGGTATGGAAGAACTCCTCCTGGGAGCGCTCCTTGTTGGCGAAGAACTGGATGTCATCGATGAGCAGGGCATCGACGCTGCGGTAGTAACGCTTGAACTCTTCAATGGCGTTGTTTTGCAGCGCTTTCACCATGTCCTGAACAAACCGCTCGGAGTGCATATAGATGACTTTGGCATCTTTTTTACTCTCCTTGATGGCATTGCCAACGGCGTGCAGCAGGTGGGTTTTACCAAGGCCGGTGCCGCCATAGAGGAACAGCGGGTTGTAAGCACCACCCGGATTGTCCGCTACCTGACGGGCAGCCGCACGCGCCAACTGGTTGGACTTACCCTCGACGAAATTCTCGAAGGTATAGTTCACGTTGGTGTTGCTCTTGTGGTTCGGCTCGGGCTTGGCTTCAGCCTTGCTTTCCCAGCTCTTCTGCAAGTTATTCACAGGCGCGGCACCCTGTACCGGCGCTCTGGCGACAGCAACAGGATGGGGACGATTGCCTATATCAAAACGCAGGGCGGGGCCGTCGACCCCGCAGAGTTCGTTGATGATGCCGTTAACCCGGATGAGATACTTGTCTCGTACCCAGTCCAGAACAAAGCGATTCGGTGCATACAGGGTCAGAGTATTGTCACTCAACTCCGCTTGAAGCGGCCGGATCCACATGCTGAATTCTGCCGAGGGCAACTCATCTTGCAGCCGGTTAAGGCACTGCTGCCATAGCGAAGCAGTCACTCTAAACTCCTGTCGATTGATTAACTAAAGACCGGCTATTCTACGTTTTTAGCCGCCGGATCTCCAGCCGTGACCCCGCGGATCCAGCAAATAAGATCCTTGACTTTCAAGGATCCAGCGCCTCCGGATCATCTTTCATCCCCAAAGTTACCCACAGCTTGATCCACTGCTGCAACTGGCGGATCTCGTGCTGCACTCCTGTTATTTCATATAACCAAATGTCATTTATTTTTTAAATTTTATTCCAATAACATCAGGGCCAAAGCAGTTATTACAACTACAAATACAAGACATTTAGAGAGAGAAACCCCATGAAAACTTCCATCAAGCTTATTTCCGGCGCAGCCATCCTGTTGGCTACCCTGTCTGGTCAGGCCATCGCCCAGGAGACCATCAAGGTCGGTATGTCCGGCAAGTACTTCCCGTTCACTTTCGTCAAGCAGGACAAGCTGCAGGGCTTTGAAGTGGATATGTGGAACCAGATCGGCGAGCGCACCGGCTACAAGGTCGAGTTCGTGACCGCCAGCTTCTCCGGCCTGTTCGGCATGCTGGAAACCGGCCGTGTCGATACTATCTCCAACCAGATCACCATCACCGACGAGCGCAAGGCGAAGTACGACTTCTCCCAGCCTTACGTCTATGACGGCGCCCAGATTGTGGTACGCAAGGGCAACAGCACCATTCATGGCATCAAGGATCTGGAAGGCAAGAAGGTGGCCGTGAACCTGGGTTCCAACTTTGAAGAGCTGCTGCGCAAGAATGACCCGAACAAGAAGATCGACATCCGCACCTATGACTCCGCCTTCGAGCAGGATGTCGCCCTGGGTCGCATCGATGCCTTCGTGATGGACCGCGTCTCCACCGCCCAGCTGATCAAAGAGTCCAAGCTGCCGCTGCAACAGGCTGGCGCACCGTTCGAGACTATCGAGAACGCCCTGCCCTTCCTGAAGACCCCGGAGAAACAGGCGCTGCTGAAGAAGGTCGACGAGGCCCTGACTGCCATGCGCAAGGATGGCTCCCTGCGTCAGATCTCCGAGAAATGGTTCGCTTCCGACATCACCGACAAATAAATGATGGAATTTGACCTCGAATACACGCTGGGGCTGTTTCCCATCCTGCTCAAATACCTGGGCACCACGATGGAAATGGCCCTGTGGGGATTCGTGCTGGCACTCGTACTCTCGCTGGCCCTGGCGATAGTACGGGTGTTTCGCGTCCCCGCGATCCACTGGCTGGCGATGCTCTATATCTCGTTCTTTCGGGGTACACCGCTACTCGTTCAGCTGTTCCTGCTCTACTACGGACTGCCGCAACTGTTCCCGATCTTCGTAGGAATGGATGCCTTTACCGCCGCCATCGTCGGTCTGACCCTGCACTTCGCCGCCTACATGGCCGAGTCGATCCGCGCAGCCATCCTCGGCATTCACAAAAGCCAGATGGAAGCGGCGCTCAGTATCGGCATGAGCCGTTATCAGGCGATGCAGCGGATCATCCTGCCGCAGGCGGCCCGTATCGCCACCCCGTCGCTGATGAACTACTTCATCGACATGATCAAAAGCACCTCGCTGGCCTTCACCCTGGGAGTGGCCGAGATCATGGGCAAGGCGCAGATGGAAGCCTCATCCTCCTTCAAGTTCTTCGAGAGCTTTATGGCGGTGGCGCTGATCTATTGGGTAGTGGTGATCTTCTTTACCCGCTTGCAGCATCTGCTGGAAGTCCGTCTTAACCGTGCCTATTAAAGGAGGGCTCTCATGATCAAGCTAACCGGCCTCTCCAAGGCATATCACGGCAATCAGGTGCTCAACGGCATCGATCTGGAGGTCAAAAAGGGGGAAATTGTCGTCATCATCGGCCCCTCCGGCACCGGCAAGTCGACTCTGTTGCGCTGCCTGAACCTGCTGGAGACCCCGGATGCGGGCACCCTTGCCATCGACGATCTCAAGCTGAATCTGGCCAAGGCCAGCGAACAGCAGGCGATCGAGCTGCGCAAGCGGGCCTCCTTCGTGTTCCAGAACTACGCCCTTTTTGCCAACAAAACAGCGCTCGACAACATCGCCGAAGGGCTGATCACCGTCTGGAAGCAGCCAAAAGCGGAGGCCCGTGCCACAGCGCTCGGCATCCTCAAGGACATTGGTCTTGCCGACAAGCAGGATGCCTATCCGGCCTCCCTCTCCGGCGGCCAGCAGCAGCGGGTCGGCATTGGCCGCGCCATGGCGGCCCACTCCAAGGTGATCCTGTTTGACGAGCCCACCTCGGCCCTCGATCCCGAGTGGGTCGACGAGGTTTTGGGACTGATGAAAGAGTTGGCCCGCCAGCACCAGACCATGGTGGTGGTGACTCATGAGATTGAATTTGCTCGTGATGTTGCCGATCGGGTGATCTTCATGGAAGGGGGGCGGATCGTCGAGCAGGGCCCGCCGGATCAGATATTGGTCGATCCCAAGGATCCCCGTACCCGGGAGTTCTTGCGGAAAGTCCTTAAATAGCTCTCTCTTTGGCGGCCTGGCCGCCTTTTTTATTGAGGGATCCCTTGTTTAACCCCGGGTTGCCAGTATAATCCGGAGCCCTTGATCCTCTGGATCCTCACGCTCGGCAGTGGCCTTTTCAAGACCATGGCAGGATGAGAGGGAACGGCGGATTGACTAAAAGCCGAACTCTGTTTAGAATTCGGCCTCTTTTGCTAGTCGTCACACGCTATAGCTGGCGCGTCGGCTAAGTGTGACAATCAAAACTGTACAGAAATACGGAATCGAATCATGAAACGTACTTTTCAACCGTCCAACCTGAAGCGCAAGCGCTCTCACGGTTTCCGCGCCCGCATGGCAACTGCCAACGGTCGTAAAGTTCTGGCCGCTCGTCGTGCCAAGGGTCGTGCCCGCCTGGTAGTCTAATGCCTACCCAGCACACCTTCTCTCGGGAGTTACGTCTGTTAACTCCCGAACACTTCAAACGCGTTTTCGCCGAGCCTGTCCGGGCCGCCTCTCCGCAGATAACCCTTCTCGCTTCTCCCAATTCGCTCGAACACCCTCGTCTTGGTCTCGCTGTGCCCAAAAAAGCACTCAAGCGTGCCGTTTGGCGTAATCGTGTCAAACGGGTGGTTCGGGAAAGTTTCCGCCTCAAACAACATCAGCTGCCCGCTATCGACATCGTGGTGATCGCCAAGGCCGGTGTGAAAGAGATGGATAACGAGGAACTGTTCAAGTTACTGGAAAAGCTATGGCGCACCCTGTCACGCCGTTGCAATGGGTAGCTATCAAACTGATACGCCTGTATCAGCTAATCATTAGCCCTCTGCTCGGGCCGCGCTGCCGTTTTACTCCAACTTGTTCCCAATTTGCGATAGAAGCCATCCGACTTCACGGTTTCATAAAAGGCGTTTGGTTAGCCAGCAAACGTCTATTAAAATGCCATCCCTTATCCGAGGGTGGTTATGACCCGGTTCCGCAACCAAAGCGAAGAAACTGAAAACTATGGAATCACAACGCAATCTACTCCTGATCGGTTTGCTGTTCGTGAGCTTTCTGCTCTGGCAACAGTGGGAGTCCGACAAGGCTCCGAAGCCGGCCCCGACTACCGTGGCCCAAACCGAACATTTCGTACCTGAAGCCGGTCAGACCGGTGATATTCCTCAGGTTTCCGAGCAAGCCAACGCGACTGCCGCACGCAAGCTGATCACCGTCTCCTCTGACGTGCTCAAGCTGACCCTGGACACCCAGGGTGGCGACATCGTGTCTGCCGAACTGCTGTCTCACAAACTGGAAGAGGGCAAGGACCAACCGTTCGTGCTGCTGACCAGCAAGCCTGAGCACCTCTATATCGCCCAGAGCGGTCTGGTAGGTCGCAACGGTCCGGACAGTCAGGCCGAAGGACGTCCTACCTATGAAGCCGCCCAGACCAGCTATCAGCTGGCCGATGGTCAGGATCAAGTCGTCGTTCCGATGACCTGGACCGACAGCAAGGGCGTGGTCTTCACCAAGGAGTTCATCCTCAAGCGTGGCGACTATGCCGTTGGCGTTGATTACAAGATCGACAACAAATCTGCCGAGCCGGTTCAGGTGCAGTTCTATGGTCAGCTGAAGCAGACCGTAGCCACACCGAAGGATCAGGAAGGTCATGCCATGGTAGCCAGCGCTTACCGTGGTGGTGCCTTCTCCACTGAAGATACCCGCTACAAGAAGTACACCTTCGACGAGATGAAGGATGCCGACCTGAACAAGACCACCAAGGGTGGTTGGGTCGCCATGCTGCAACACTACTTCGTTTCTGCCTGGGCTCCGAATGCCGACGATACCAACAGCTTCTACAGCCGCGTGATCCCGGGTAAAGGCCAGGCCATCATCGGTTACAAGGCGCCGCTGGTTGACGTGGCTGCCGGTCAACAGGCCGAAGTGACCAGCAAACTGTGGGTTGGCCCCAAGCTGCAAGACCAGATGGCCAAGGTGGCTAACCATCTCGACCTGACCGTCGACTACGGCTGGCTGTGGTTCATCGCCCAACCGCTGCACTGGCTGCTGACCGTGTTCCACGGTTTCGTCCAGAACTGGGGTCTGGCCATCATCATGCTGACCCTGCTGGTGCGCGGCATCATGTTCCCGCTGACCAAGGCCCAGTACACCTCCATGGCCAAGATGCGCATGCTGCAACCCAAGATTGCGGCCCTGCGCGAGCGCTTCGGCGATGACCGCCAGAAGATGTCTCAGGGCATGATGGAGCTGTACAAGAAGGAGAAGGTCAACCCGCTGGGTGGCTGCCTGCCGATCCTGGTTCAGATGCCGATCTTCATCGCCCTTTACTGGGCACTGATGGAGTCCGTTGAACTGCGTCACGCGCCGTTTGCCCTGTGGATCACTGACCTGTCAGTGAAGGACCCCTTCTTCGTGCTGCCAATCCTCATGGGTGCTTCCATGTGGTATCTGCAGAAGATGAGCCCGACCACCGTAACCGACCCGATGCAGCAGAAAGTGATGCAGTTCATGCCGATCATCTTCACTTTCATGTTCCTCTGGTTCCCGGCTGGCCTGACTCTCTACTGGCTGGTGAGCAACATCATCTCCATCATCCAGCAGACCATCATCTATCGTCAGCTGGAGAAGAAAGGACTGCATTCACGCAGCTAATCTTCCCGTGATGACAAAAGAGGCGGCCTTCGGGCCGCCTTTTTTATTACAATGTCCCCCACTACGTTTTCCTATCAGCGAACAAACGAGCCAAGCAAGATGACAACAGATACGATCGTGGCCCAGGCCACCGCGCCAGGCCGTGGTGGCGTCGGCATAGTCCGGGTCTCCGGCCCCGCCGCCGAACAGGTCGCCGAGATAGTGCTCGGCAAGCTCCCTCGGGTGCGCTACGCCGAATATCTGCCGTTCAAGGATGAGCAAGGCCAGGTACTGGATCAGGGCATCGCCCTGCTGTTCAAAGCCCCCAACAGCTTCACCGGCGAGGATGTGCTGGAGCTGCAGGGCCACGGCGGCCCCGTCATCATGGACATGCTGATCCGCCGCATTCTGAAAATCGATGGCATCCGCCCTGCCAGCCCCGGCGAGTTCAGCGAGCGCGCCTTCATCAACGACAAGCTGGATCTGGCCCAGGCCGAAGCCATCGCTGACCTTATCGAAGCCTCCAGCGAACAGGCCGCTCGCAGCGCCATGCACTCCCTGCAGGGGCAGTTCTCCAGCAAAATCCAGCAACTGGTGGAGAGCCTGATCCGGCTGCGCATCTATGTGGAAGCGGCCATCGACTTCCCGGACGAGGAGATCGATTTCCTCTCTGACGGCAAGGTGGCGGGCGACCTCTACAGCATCATGTCCGAGCTGGACGACGTGCGCGGGGAAGCCAAACAGGGCGCTCTGCTGCGGGAAGGGATGAAGGTGGTGATCGCAGGTCGTCCCAACGCCGGCAAATCGAGCCTGCTCAACGCTTTGGCAGGGCGCGAGTCAGCCATCGTCACCGAGATTGCCGGTACCACCCGCGACGTACTGCGCGAGCATATCCATCTCGATGGTATGCCGCTGCACATCATCGACACAGCCGGTCTGCGCGACACTCAGGACAAGGTGGAGCAGATCGGTATCGAACGCGCCTGGGCCGAGATCGAACAGGCCGACCGGGTGCTGTTTATGGTGGATGGCACCACCACAGACGCGGTTGACCCGCGGGAGATCTGGCCGGAATTTGTTGATCGGTTGCCAAAAAACATCGGCCTCACCGTCATTCGCAACAAGGCCGACCTGACCGGCGAGGATCTGGCACCGAGCCAGGAGCAGGGCCACGCCGTCTACCGCATCTCCGCCAAGACCGAGCTGGGGCTGCCTGCCCTGCGCGAGCACCTGAAAGCCTGCATGGGCTTCCAGGGCAACACCGAAGGGGGCTTTATGGCCCGTCGCCGCCATCTGGATGCGCTGGAGCGCGCCGCCGAGCGCCTGCTGGTGGCCAAGGAGCAGCTGGAAGTGTTCATGGCCGGCGAGCTGGTGGCCGAAGAGCTGCGCCTCGCGCAAGAGTCCCTCTCCGAGATCACCGGCGAATTCAGCTCCGACGATCTGCTGGGCCGCATCTTCTCCAGCTTCTGCATCGGGAAGTAATGTGGTGAAAAATCAGCAATAAAAAGCAGCCAGTGAGAACATAAGATATTGTAAATATTGGATTTTGTTTTTTACTGGCTATTCTTGCCTGATCTTGTTTCGTGAGAATTTACCCCGAAAGTACCCCGAAGTAACCTCTCGGGGTACTTTCGGGGGACACTCATGAAGATCAGCATCGAATTCTGCGCACCGGACGCCGAAGGCAAGCGCGCTCTGCGCTTAACCTACTACGCCGGCTCCTACCTTGATCCAGCCACAGGCATCCGCAAGCACAAACGCAACTGCGCCATCACAATGACCACAGCATCACTTGCTGATGATGTTTTCCACTACACCATAATCAAAGTGGGCTGACGGGAAGTTGCTGTGATATTTCATCGCCTGCTCGACAAACTCATCTGCCAATGGTGCTCGTTGTCGATAGTCATGAAACAGAATGGCCTGGAGATGTCCCAGCTTGCTGCGCTGCTCATCGGATGGCAAGCCCTCATCATCCAACAGGCAGACTGTGGGCCGCCCCATTAGAATGGACTCGGCATGTATGGAGGAAGCACCGTTGCACAACACAACATCAGCCTCCTGAATCGCTCGGATCGAGCACTCCTCAGCGGGAATGATGCAATCGGGAAAACGATTATTGAATAATTTCTCTACCTGCGCCACGTCCCGCCAAGCAGGTAACTTGACTCTGACATTTTCCGTTATAAGCGGAGCAAAGTAATCGACTATTCCTGAATCACCAAATCTCAGACGCAAGTGTTCAAACATACTGATGAACAGTACAATCCTCGGTTTATTTTTTTGGGCTGGCTGGCTAGGACGAGCACTTTTTGTATGCTTTATCCATCCACTTTCTATGACTTTCGTATGACGACCCAAGGTCGCCTGGAGTGCAGAGGATGAAAAAGGCGTAAGTATGTAGTCAAAAAGATCCAAAAACCTTAGTTCATTGAGATTTTTATCTCCAAAAGGAGTAAGAAGATCATGTGGAATATATATGGATTTCTTAGGTTTTAATTTTTGAATTATTTCTAATGGCGATAAATAATTTGGGTAGTGTTCATTAAATTTTGGCGCCAAAAACTTTGCAACATCTCTAGTTAAATTAGTATGTGCTGATGTAATGTAGACAACATCCTCACCAATAAAGGGGGCAAGTAAATCTTCATCCTGCGCTGTGAGTTGGCCAAAATCCAACTCTGTGACATCATAACCAACCGCCCTAAGGTATTTGCATAAATCAGCCAACACATACTCAGAATCTACGCCTGAGGTAACAATTTTCATGAGGTCTGGCCTTTTATTATGTGGTAATTTGAGAAACAGCAAACTGATTATCGCTTGCTCTTATCCCCACTCGCGGTGTACGCGTCAACTTGGTGTCAATGACATCAATAATGAGAGTGCTGCCAACCTCAACCATTACCTTGGTAGACATGACAGAGAGTGCAATAATAGTAGAGTACTGCCCAGCGGTAACATTCACCTCTTCACTTGGTATAAATTTAGGCTCACTTATTATCCTCCAACTACCATCATTAACCCATAATGTGATAACAGGCATATCTGCCGTGGATGCCTGAAGCATACAGGCATACATATGACTATCTTGCGGGCCTGAATAGCAAGCGACCAGAGAAGCATGTCCACTCCCAGCCCCCAACCACGAAAATTTAGCCTTTATACTAATCACATCATCTACAGCAGTTTTTGCCTGAGCAATGGCCAGAGAAAAACCATCAGCTGGCGCCATAAAACCAATCTTGGTCGAATCAAATGGTGTTATCATCAAATTCTCCCAATAGAAATTTTCGGTATTGCAAATTGGGAGTCTAGCCGCCCTAAGTGTTACACAGCTGGGCGACTCAGTATAAATCGCCGGTGCAGAACCAAATACAGAATAAGAACCATCAGGCAAACATCCAATAGAGACAAAATCACATTTTTGATTTTCCGAAAGCTGTGCTATCTCATAGAAACCAACCTTATGAAGACATTTTCTAGTGTTCTTGCTATGTACCACAAAATGGCAATTATCGATATATAAAATATGACTTTGACAAGCCCTCAGAAGTAGATTTAGGATATGTCGCTCACAAAAAAAATCCTGCATCAGCCAAGGTGATGCGATACCAATACTTGTTACATGACGATCTTTCAAATGCAATACAAAATCGTCAACATTGCGAACATAAATAACTTCCTGATCTTGCAACAGTAACGAGACACCATCATGTAGCACTGGACATGCAAAAACTATATTGCACTGCTGCCAACTCTTGATATTTTTAGAAATACCAACAAAAACATCTTCAAGCTCAGCCGCTGTAACTATCACATCGTGGACATTGGCTGATGACATCACCGGTAATGAACTGACTTTCTCGCGCAGAAGTTCTGTTATAGCCTGAAGTCTGGAGATATCATCACGCAGAGTTAGCTGCCCCTCTGACAGTTGCTGGTTACCTTGCTCAATCCCCTGACTCAGATTAACCAGCTGTTCTGAAAAAATGAGATCAGCATCGCACTTTCCTGAACACCTCAGGAATGATTGGAGAAAACGCGTAAATCGACTCATGGTATCGTCATCCAATAATTATTATTCAGTACAGTTTTGCCTAACTGCTCTCTTCAGGTATACAGACAAGGGCATAGAAATGGGTGTTATCCCATCGGTTGTACTCTTTTGGATAAATATCAACAACTTCCTTAATGCTGAAACCGGCTTGACGTATAAGATCTATCTCATGCTGTAGCCATCTATATTCAGAGTAGTAATCTGTTCCTAGCTCTTTGGAGTAACCATCAACAATGACATCTTCAGTACACCCCATCTGATGCTTGACTATCAAAGTACCAGCAGGTCGTATCCATGAGCGAGCCTTCTGATAAATCCGTTCCGCCTCTGTTCTATTGAAGAAATTCATCACACCAAAAATGGTAACAAGATCAAATTTCTCTGCCACATCAAATATATTGAGATCTTCATTAATAACTTTCAGGTTGTCCATTCTTTTTATAAAATCGCTAAAGTTAGAATATTTTTCTACAGCGACTATTTTAGAGAAATCTTCTGTAAGGTGATTAACAAGCAGCCCAGTACCAGCACCAAGATCAAGCAGGGTTTTACTTTTATCTGAGAAACGTTTGACTAACTCAATATCAAAAATAGAAAAATCGGGGGCTTTATTTCTAGTCTCTATTGGTGATTTTATTTTGCTGGCTAGTTTTTCATAATAACTATTTATTTTATGATTACCACTACTCCACGAGTCCACAAAATCAACAGCTTTCTTATAGTCTTCATAAGTGTCAATATCTTGCGCTCGTATTATCTTCGCAGACATTGGCAATAATGGTTCTAAAAGATTGTAAAGATGGCCCGAGGTAAATCTTATATTTTCCCTGCGGATGGCAGCAGGTCCAGACCACTCGTAATCACCATCATCTCTGGAAAATGAAACAACTTGTTCTTGTTCATTGAGCTTCACAAAAACTGCGTCTTCGCTCACTTTTTGACTCACCCCAATAAATTCTTGCTCTGCTTCAATGCACTGAGCAATATCATCTGGGTGAACTAATAGATCCCCATCCCAAGCAATAATCATTTCATTAGCATGTTTACCACCAAGATAGAGACTAGCGCCAGTTTTAGAGTGAAAATAATCGTGATTGAAAACAAAAATAATATCTTTTCTGATCGAGCATACTTCATCAATAAGACTGCTAGCCTGAAAACCAACAACTATTCTAAGATCACTTACATGCCGGAATTGTTCTAGCTGTAGATGAATAAGTGGCACCCCTTGTAGCTTAATAAGCGACTTTGTTTGTCCCAGCCCAAGGCGCGAACCAACCCCCGCAGCACTAATTACCACTGACCTTCCATTTTGAGGTGATTTTATCTGTTGCAGTAACCTGAGCATAGCAACAGAATCATATACTGCATAATCTGCAACTTGCATTACCGTATTTGCCGGTTGGTGAATCAAGCCGCAAGCAATAGAAACATCAGCGATCCTCATGGCCTCAGCATCATTATTTCCATCACCGATGAAAACGACTTGCTCACCTTGCGCTTGATACTCTTTAACAATATCTTCTTTCTTTAGTATTTTGGTTAATCTAACCTTGCCATTGGCATCAACTTCCCCTTCTGATGATCGAATTACGCACTCTATTTTTTTGGCTAATTCTGCGATCCAGCCATTATAATTTCCAGTGGCAATAATACAGTCATCACGGTTACTATTGATAAAATCGAGCAGAGACTGGTTAAGGGGAATATCCGCTACGATGCGAGCAACTTGAGCCACATCTAGGTGACCAAGTATGTCAACCCGCTTGATGAAACTTTCCATGAATGGGATCTGACCATTAATAGTCTGGGCAGTTAACTCTTCTATTTGCGTAGTGACATTGAAACTTTTAGCTATGATAGGCAATGTTTCACAGCAGCTAAGTGTTCCGTCGAGATCGAAAATAAATTTCATCCTTTGCCTCGCTAGGTTGGCAATATCTAAACGTTTGTATTTATAAGACAATAAGCAAGTGAAGTCGAGACAATCTGGCGCAGGATCATACCCAGATCAGATGGACTTAGCCCACGATGGTAGACATATTCTGTTCTCACGACGAGACTTATTCGAAGACCTTTGGTGTGGCGCGCATCCAAGGTGGCTCTAGCGTCGCACTCTGTAGTAGAACGCTTCAATGCAATCGAAGATTTCGGCGCGGGCCAGATCGTGGGTTTTGTTGATCCTTTTTATGATGCGATCTTTTTTTCAGCGAACTGAAGAACGATTCAGAGACAGCATGATCCCAACAGTTGCCACGTCGGCTCATATTGGGGGCCAAGTTATTGGCCCCAAAAAACACTGCCTATCGTTACTGCCATATTGGCAACCCTGATCCGACTACACGATAGCCAATCCACAAACCTAAAGGCGGCGCAGGCACCACATGAAGTAAGCGCCCCCCAACAGGGTGGAGACCAGTCCGACCGGCACCTCCTGCGGGAAGATGATCTGCTGGCCGACCCAGTCCGCCGACACCATCAACAGGGCGCCGGAAGCGGCGGCCCCAAGCAGATGCCAACGTGCCCGCACCAACCCCATCAGCTTGGCCATATGCGGCGCCAGCAGACCGATGAAGGAGAGCGGCCCCACCACCAGGGTGGCACTGGCGGTGAGAACGGCCACCAGCAGCAGGATGGCGAGCTGGGCACGGTTGAGGCGAATGCCGAGTGCGGTCGCCACCGCACTCCCCATTGGCAGCAGATCGAGCCAGCGGCTGACAAGCAGGCAGGCGGCCAGCATCAACAGCGCCAGCCCCACCAGCCCATAGGCCACCGGCAGGGTGACGTAATAGGTAGAACCGGACATCCAGGAGAGCAGTTGCTGCACCCGCAGGTCGCCGTTGGCCAGCGCAATGGCCTGCAGCGGCTCAAACAGTGCCGTGATGGCGATACCTGAGAGCAGGATCCGCTCCGGCTGAAAGCCGTGCTTGCGATTGACCACCACCAGCAGCAACAGGCAGCCGAAGGCTCCGAGCAAGCCACCGGCCAGCATCAGCGGCAGGGGCAACGCGGGCAGCAGCAGCGCTGTGGTAATCACCCCCATAAAGGTGCCGCCGCTCACCCCCAGCAGCTCCGGACTCGCCATCGGGTTGTTGCTGACCCGCTGCAACAGGGTGCCCGCCAGCGCCAGCAGCACGCCAGCCGCCCCCGCAGCCAGAGTGCGCGGCAGTCGCCACTCCAGCTGGGCCTGCCAGCGGAGCCAGCTTGGCCAACTCCAGCCCGTCATCCCCTGCCCAACCAGCAGGGAGGCGACCACGGCCAGCAGCAGCCCGACCAGCAACAGGCCGATAAGGCGAGTCGGTGCCGGATGGCGGGCCACCAGCAGGCCGGCGTTTGCCTTAGGCGCACCCGACTTGATGCCCAGGCGCGGGATCAGCCAGAGCAGCAGCGGTGCGCCCAGCAGGGCGGTCATTGCGCCGGTGGGTATCAAGACTGGCCAGAAGCGGCTCAGGCTCTGCAGCAGCAGATCGGTCGCCGCCAGCAGCAGGGCGCCGAGGATCGGTGCCCACAGCAGCCGCTGGCCAAGCTGGCGGATCCCGAGCAGCCGCACCATGGCGGGCGCCGCCAGCCCGATAAAGCCGATCAGCCCCACCACGCTTACCACGCAAGTGGTGATAAACACCGCCAGCCCCAGTCCGGCAAAACGCAGATGCTGCAGGGAGACCCCCAGACTGCGGGCGCTGGCATCATCCAGCTCCAGCACTGCCAGCGGGCGTACCAGCACAACGGCCAGCGCAGCGGCTACCAGCAGGCGGGGTAACAGGTAACTCACCCCGCTCCAGCTGTTCTGCACTAGCGAGCCACTGCCCCACACCAGCAAGCCTTTCAGCTCCTCCTGAAAGAACAGCAAGAGTCCCATGCTGATGGCCGCCAGATAGAGGTTGATCACCAGCCCGGCAAAGACGATGACCACCGGATTGAGCTGGCGACGCCAGGCCAGGGCAAACACCAGTGCCATCGCGAGGCTGCCACCGGCCATGGCGATCCACTCCCGCCCCAACAGCAACCAGGAGGGGGCAAACAGGGTCACCATCATCAACGCCAGTTGGGCGCCGGAGGCCACCCCCAAGGTGGTCGGTGACGCGAGCGGGTTGCGCAGCACCTGCTGCATCAGGGTGCCTGCCAGCCCGAGCGCCGCCCCAGCCAGCAGGGTGACAACCAAGCGGGGCAGCCAGCTGAAATGCACCACCGCTTGGCTGACATCATCCAGATTGGGGGTGAACAGGCTCTGCCACCAGAGCGCAGCGGGCAGCTGGCGAGCCAGCTCCCAATACGCGAGCAAGAGGGTCAATCCCAGCAGGATCGAGACCGGCCGCAGCAGCGGCGATGTGAGCAGTCGCTTCATCGGCTAGCCTCCATACGCTCGGCATCTTGCAACAATGCATCGCTGAGCAGACCGGCGAAACGGCGGGCGGCCAATACGCCACCAAAACTCCAGACCGCAGGCAGATGCAGCACAGGCGCCTGCCGTACCTGCGGCAGATGCTGCCACAGCCCAGGCTCCTGCAGCCGTTCGCTCACCCCTACCGGGATGGGATCGACCACCACCAGCCGCGCGGTTGGCAAGGTCATAAACTGCTCGATACTGACCACCGAGAAACCCCAGTCATTGGTCTGCTCCTGCCAACCATTACGCAGCCCGAGCCGCGTCATCACCGCATCGAACAGGCTGTGGCGACCAAACACCCGCACATGGCGCTCATCGATAAACTGCACCACCAGCAGAGGCGGCAGATCCGCAGACAATCCGGCCTGCATTCTGGCGAGATCCCGATCCAGCCCGGCCAGCAGCCGTTCGCCCTCGGCGGTTTTGCCCACCATGCGGGCGAGGGTCAGGGTCACCTCGTGCAGCCGCTGCCACAGATCGGTTTGCCCATCATAGAGGGCGATGGTGCTCACCGGTGCAATGCGGGAAAGAGTTGGCGCCAGCGGGGCCGCCAGCGGCGAGATGAGGATGTGATCGGGTTTGAGCTCCGCCAGCAGCTCACGGTTGGGCTGGGTGCGCAGGCCGATATCCACCACTCCGGCAGGTAGCCGTGGCTCGCCGACCCATGCCTGATAGGGGCCTGCATCCCCCACCGCCAGCGGCGTCACCCCGAGCGCCAGCAGGGTCTCGGCTATGGTCCAGTCGACAGTGGCAATACGGGGTAGCGGCGCAGAGGCGATCGGGGATGTGTCGGCCTGCGCCGCTAGTGGCAGCAGCAGGCTAATAAGGCAGGGTGCCATCTTCTTCAATAAACGGTTCAAGAGAGCCCCCCGGTCAGACGATGGCGATGGGATGAGCATGAGCCGGGTGGCGAATGACCTCCATCGGAATGCCATAGATAGCGTGCAGGGTCTCGCTGGTCATGAGCCCCTCAGGTTCACCGTGGGTAAGCAGGCGGCCGGAGTGGAGCGCCACCAGCCGATCACAGAAGCGGGAGGCCATATTGATGTCGTGAATGACGATGATGACCCCAAGGTTTAGCTGACGGCTCAACTGCTTGACGAGCGTCAGCACCTCCACCTGATGGGCCACATCCAGCGCGGCCAGCGGCTCGTCCAGCAGGATAAAACGGCTCTCCTGGGCCAGCAGCATCGCCAGCCAGACCCGCCCCCGCTCGCCGCCGGAGAGGGTATCCACCAGCCGATCGGCAAAGCGTTCGGTATGGGTAAGGGCGATGGCCCGATCGACCTGGCGGTGATCCTCCGCCCCCATCCGGCCCAGCAGGCCGCGCCAGGGATAGCGGCCCATCTCCACCAGCTCCCGCCCGAGCAGATTCTCAGCGCTCGGCAGATGCTGGGGCAGATAGGCCACCTGACGGGCGAACTCCCGGTTGCCCCATTCGGGTAGCGGCTTGCCATCGAACAGGATCTCTCCATCACTCAAGGGTTGCTGGCGTGCCAGCAGCTTGAGCAGGGTCGATTTGCCCGAACCATTGTGGCCGATGAGGCCATAGACCTGTCCCTGCTCAAAACGCAGGTCGGTGGGGTGCAGCAGCGTGCGGTCATTGACCGTGAAGCTGGTTGATTTCATCTCGAACATAAGCAATTCCTGTGCTGGCTTGCCGTCAGTCTCATCGGTGCCGGTATCAAGCCGGCACCTCGCAATCCAGATGGGCGATCGCATCGCGGCTCACTGCGGCGCGGCGCGCCCCGGTCAGCTCAGTGAGCTGGCCCTGGCGCATCTCCAGCAGGCGATCTGCCAGCGGGAAGTAGTGATCGTCGTGACTGATGGCAATCACTGTCTTGCCCATCTCCTTGAGGCGCGGCAACAGCACCTGATAGAAGATGCGGCGGAACTGGGGATCCTGATCCGCAGCCCACTCGTCAAACAGCATCACCTCGCGCTGCTCGGCCAGCGCCAGCAGCAGGGCGACCCGCTTGCGCTGCCCTTGGGAGAGATCGATATCGGCGATAAAGCCATCCTTGATGGTGAGCTTGCTGCCCATCTGCAACCGCTCCAGCCACTCGGCCACCAGCTCATCCTTGGGTTCCGGCCCCAGCAGGTGCTGGAACAGGTGATAGTCGGTAAAGATGGCGGAGAAGAGCGCCAGATAGCCATTGCGATCGGTGATCGGCTCACCATCCAGCAGGATCCGGCCCGATACCGGTTGATAGAGGCCGGTCAGCAGCATGGCCAGGGTCGACTTGCCGGAGCCATTGCCACCGATGATGAAGATCTGCTCCCCCTTTTCGATGACCAGATCGGTTGGGCCAACGGCAAAACCGCCCTCCCCCTGATAGTGAAAGCTCACCTGCTCCAGCTCGATACGCTGCCAGGGTCGGATGGCGGGCGGCAGCGGGAAGTCCGCATCCGGCTCGGCCAGATTGAGGGCGGCGATCTTGTCGAACGCCACCTGAGCGGCAAGCAGGGTCGGCAGGGCGCCAATTCCCTGCAACAGCGGGGTGCGCAGGAACAGCAGGGTCAGGGCGAAGGTGGCGGCCACATTGGTGTTGGCCCAGCCAAGGCCGTTGGCCAGAAAGAAGACCAGACCGATGGCCCCCAGCATCATGATATTCGACCAGTTCACCGCGCTCAGGTGATAGGTGTCGGCGCGGATGATCTGCTGGCGATAGTCACGGGCATTTTGCTCATAGAGCTGGTGGTAAACGAAGTGAGCCCGCTCGCGGTTGAGCGCCAGCTCCTTGCTGCCAGCGATGATGGCCTGATAGTTCTGATAGAGCCGATCTTCGGCCTGACGCATGTGGGAGAGATGGCGATAAACACGGTTCACCAGCAACCAGCCCACCACCATGGTGACGGTGACCCAGAGCGCGGTCACCCCGAGCAGGGCCGGAGAGAGCCAGCCGAGGTAAAAGGCAGAGCCCAGCGTGAGCACCAGCCCCTGCACCAGCTCAGGCAGGCGCACGAAGGCGATGGTGATCTGGCCGATATCGCTGGAGAGGGAGGCCAGCAGTGGCCCCTGACCAATCTGTCGGATGCGGGCGACATCGGTATCCAGCAGTTGCTTGAGCAGACGGCCGCGCAACCGGTAGACAAAATGGTGACCGAGAGTGGTCAGGGCCAGCTGGGATCCAAGCGTGATCACCAGCAGCAACACAATCAGGCCGACCAGCTGACCGAGGATCGGCAGCGGATCACCTATAGATTCGATAAGAGACTGATTGATAAAAGCAATGACGCCAATCCCGCTGACGGCACTGAGCAGACTGAGCAGGGTGATGGCGATAAAGGGCCAACGATATTGGCGATAAACCAGAGACAAGAGTTCCATAACGGACCGGTATTCCAGAGAGATCAGAACAACTGCGGGTGAAAAGAAGGGCGGGAATCCGGTTCCCGCCCGACTTCGATTACCAGCGGTAGTTGATGCTGCCCACTACGCTGCGCGGCTCGCCGTAGTAGCAGTAGTAGTCACAACTGGCCACGTAGGTTTCACCCAGCAGGTTGTTGACGTTGAGCTGGGCACGCCAGTTCTTGGCAAAGTCATACCCGATCATCGCATCCCAGACGGTATGGGCCGGCACCTCGGCAGAGCCGTAGATGGGGGTGTAGTCCGCATTCACGGCGCCAATACCCACGCTGGAACCGATATAACGCACACCGGTACCCAGCTCCAGACCCGAAGCCACCCCTTGCTGCACCTTGTAGTTACCCCAGAAGGAGGCCTGGTGGCGCGGGATCAGGCTGGCACGGCGATCGCTACTGCCTGTGTCGTTGGTTTTGGCATCGGTGTAGGTATAAGCAGCGGTCAGACGCAGCGCATCGGTCACCTGCACGCTCCCTTCCAGCTCAACCCCCTGAGAGGTCACTTCACCCGCCTGGGTCTGCTGGCCGGAACCGGTAGAGACCAGCGAGTTGGTCTGGGCCAGATCGAACAGCGCCAGATTGATGTAACCGTCGAGGAAGGCAGGCGCATACTTCACGCCGGTCTCGTAGAGCTTGCCCTTGAGCGGCTTGTAGGAACTCTTGGTGTTGGGATCGATCCCCGGCAGCACCTCGAACGACTCGGCATAGGCAAAGTAGGGAGAGAGGCCGTTGTCAGCCAGATACATCAGGCTGCCCGAGAGGGAGAGCTCGTGATCGTACTGGCGCTCGTCCTTGCTGGTATTGGTGTTGTGGGTCTCCACATAGTCAAAACGGCCACCGGCAGTCAGCAACCAGCGATCGTCCCAGCGGATCTGGTGCTGGGCATAGAGACCGCTCTGGCCCTTGCTGCTCTTCTGGTGAGTAGCAGTCGACTCATCAAAACCGGGGAAGCCGCTGTAATCCGGGTTCATGGTATTGATGGAGCCCATGGCGTAGTTGTCGGCCTCGACCCCTTCATTGACGTGACGCTGCAGATCCACCCCCAGCAGCAAGGTCTGCTCGGTGCTGTCGGTGTTCCAGTAGCCCACCATCTGGTTGTCCATAGTGGCACTCTTGGTATTGCCATCGCGGTAAACCAGGCCACGACTGGCGGTTGTGCCTTCATAGGTCGGGAAGATATAGGTCTGGCGCAGCAGCAGATCGTTGTAGTTGAAGCGGACGTTCTGCTTGAACTCCCAGGTCTGGTTGAGCTGGTGGGCCAGCTCGTAACCGGTGGAGATCTGGGTATTGCGGTTGCGATCGTAATCCGGCTGGCTCAGGTTGGTGGAGGGATCAATCTGGCCACCTGACGTATTCAGGGTGCCATAGACCGGGAAGAAGCCGTTGGTCGGGACCCCTTCGTCGTGCAGAAAACTGGCCAGCAGGGTCAGGCTGGTACGATCCGAAAGATCGAAGGTGACGCTGGGCGCCAGATAAACCCGATCGTTGTAAGTACCGGTAAGCACCCCATCACGCTCTTTATAAAGAGCAACCATGCGGTAGCGGCTGTTGTCGGAGAGCGCGTCAGAGACGTCCACCCCGACTTGACGATGATCCCGGCTGCCAAGCTGCAGATCCACCTGCCCTTGCGGCGTGGCGGTCGGCCGCTTGCTGATGGCATTGATCACCCCGCCCGGAGGCGCCTCACCGTAAAGGATCGAGGCTGGCCCTTTCAGCACTTCCACACTCTCCAGACCGAACGGTTCCGGCGTCCAGACGTAGTAGCCGGTGCCAAACAAGCGGTTGCCATCCAGATAAGAGGCGGCATCGAAGCCACGCACCTTGAACCAGTCGGTGTTGTTGTCGGAACCATAGAGACCGGTCAATACGCCGGAACGGTAGCGAATCGCTTCATCCAGCTGCAACACGGCGTGCTGATCCAGTTCCTCGCGATTAACCACGGAGACGGCGCGAGGGGTCTCGGCCATCGGCACTTCCACCTTCATGGCCGTACCGGTCACCACCATGGTTTCGCTGGCTTTGGGCAGCTCAGCGGTGGTTTGTTCGGCCATCAGCGGCAGGGAGACGAGCAAACCGGAGAGCGAAAGCACGCCGAAGGCGCCCTTCTTGCCGGGTCCTGTTGTGTATTTTTGCGCAATCATATTAAAGTCTCGTTTATCAATGAGTTATGTTGTTTTAATTGTTATTTGTGGTCGTTTGTCACGACATCACCCTGTTCCATGGGCGAATAAAGCAGCGCAATCCTACTACAGGAGCCGTGATCGAATCGATTCAATAATTGCTAATCATTTGCATCTACATTGTTATCTGGCTGCATCGTTGGCAGGATTTCGCGGGAGATGGGAGCCATCAGGAGAGCTATGAGCGGAGAAGAAAATGGAGAGGAATATAAAGAAGCAGAAAAAAGATCGGCAGGATGGATCCGATGGCATTATCTGACTGGATCCATTATCCCCAAGCTTTATCCATATTTATCCACACCCTTTGGCGGTAGAATCCGGCTTTCCGTTTCTTTGTCTGAAATCAGGATCCATTCCATGGCCAAACTCAATCTCGTCGTCGGCTCCATGCTGGGCGCCGCCGAATATGTCGCAGACCACGTCGCCAACCTGCTGGAACAGGCTGGCCACCAGACCCGGATCCACAACCCGGCCAAGCTGGCAGAGGTACTGGATGATGCGGGATCCATCCTGCTGGTGGTCACTTCCACCCATGGTGCCGGGGATGTGCCCGACAACCTGCAACCCTTCGCCAAGGAGCTTGCCGAGCAGCATCCGGATCTTAATTCATTGAAATATGGCGTGATCGCCCTTGGTGACAGCAGTTATGACACCTTTTGCCAGGGCGGCAAGACGCTGGATCGCCTGCTGGCCGAGTGCGGAGCCAGCCGGATTGGCGAGCGACTCGACATCGATGTGACCCAACACGAGATCCCCGAAGATGCCGCAGAAGTGTGGATCCGCGACTGGATGACGATGATCGCCTGATCGGCGTGCGGGAGATCCTGAAAAAAAGCTTGATCTCCCCACTTATCCCCAGATCGACTATCCACCATGTTATTAACAGATTGATCCGGGGGAGTTGTTCTACAAGGTTACCCACAACGCCCAGGGGTAATGTGCATAACTACGGTGTAAAGCTCTGTAAAACCTATAGTTATCCATGTATTAGATCCAGACCGACAGACATCTGTGTATAAAAGTCCTGGTTATCCCCTCGTTCACCGGGCCAGGATCCAAGCTTTTCCACAAGCTAGGATCGTCCTTAAATTAATGATCTTTATGATCAAAAAGTGCTTATCAACAGAAAGGGCGGATCCTAATAAGAGATCCAGTAAAAGATCGATCTAAAGATCCTTAAGATCTAATTAGTGGATCCTCCCTTCATACTGAACGTTAAGTAGACGTTCCCCTCAGGACGCGAAACAGATAGAATGTTCCGCCCTTTAGCCCAGGCAAATAAAGATCTTCAGGCGTGCAGATCAAGGTGATCCCAATGCAATACCATGAACAATTTGATGTGATCGTCGTCGGTGGCGGTCATGCCGGAACCGAAGCAGCAACAGCGGCAGCCCGTATGGGCATGAACACCCTGTTGCTGACCCACAATATCGATACGCTGGGACACATGTCCTGTAATCCGGCGATCGGCGGGATCGGCAAGGGACACCTGGTCAAGGAAGTTGACGCACTCGGCGGGATCATGGCGCGTGCCATCGATCTTGGCGGGATCCAGTTCCGCACCCTCAACTCCTCCAAGGGCCCGGCAGTGCGAGCCACTCGTGCCCAGGCGGATCGCCTGCTCTACAAGGCCGTCGTTCGCCAGATGCTGGAAAACTACCCGAACCTGAAGATCTTCCAGCAGGCTTGTGACGATCTGATCATGGATGGGGATCGTGTTGCCGGTGTGGTCACCCAAAGCGGGATCCGCATCAGCGGCAAGACTGTGGTGCTGACGGTCGGTACCTTCCTGAATGGTTTGATCCACATCGGGATGGAAAACTACAAGGGCGGTCGTGCCGGGGATCCTCCCTCGATCGCTCTGGCCCAGCGCCTGCGTGAACTGCCGCTGCGCATCGATCGTCTCAAGACGGGCACCCCTCCGCGCATCGATGCCCGCAGCGTCGATTTCTCCGTCATGCAGGAACAGCACGGTGACGATCCGCGTCCGGTATTCTCTTTCATCGGTGATGCCAGCCAGCATCCCCGTCAGGTGCCCTGCTACGTTACCCATACCAACGAGCGCACCCACGATGTGATCCGCAATAACCTGGATCGCAGCCCCATGTACGCCGGGGTGATCGAGGGGATCGGCCCGCGCTACTGCCCGTCGATCGAAGACAAGATCACCCGTTTCGCCGACAAGACTGCGCACCAGATCTTCGTCGAACCGGAAGGCCTGACCACCCACGAACTCTATCCGAACGGGATCTCTACCAGCCTACCGTTTGACGTGCAGGTGCAGATCGTCCGTTCCGTGCGTGGCTTCGAGAACGCCCACATCACCCGCCCCGGCTATGCCATCGAGTACGATTTCTTCGATCCGCGGGATCTCAAGGCCAACATGGAGAGCAAGTGCATTCCAAATCTGTTCTTTGCCGGCCAGATCAACGGCACGACCGGTTACGAAGAGGCAGCGGCACAAGGCTTGATGGCGGGTTTGAACGCGGCCTTGCGTGCCCAAGACAAGGATCCCTGGAACCCGCGTCGGGATCAGGCCTACATGGGCGTGATGATGGACGATCTCTCCACCCTGGGGACCCGCGAGCCTTACCGCATGTTCACCAGCCGCGCCGAATACCGCCTGCTGCTGCGTGAAGACAACGCCGATATCCGCCTGACCGCCATCGGTCGCGAGCTGGGTCTGGTGGATGACGAGCGCTGGAGCAAATTCAACGCCAAGATGGAACAGGTCGAGCTGGAGCGTCAGCGCATGCGTTCAACCTGGATCCACCCGCAACATCCGTCACTGGAGGCAGTCAACGCCCTGGTCAACACCCCGCTGACCCGCGAACAGAGTCTGGAAGAGCTGCTGCGTCGTCCCGAGGTGACCTATGATGCGCTGATGGCCATCGAAGGTGTCGGCCCTTCCGTGACCGATCCTGCCGCGGCCGAACAGGTTGAGATCCAGATCAAGTACGCCGGTTACATCGAGCGTCAGCACGATGAAGTGGAAAAGCAGCTGCGCAACGAGAACACCCTGCTGCCGCTGGATCTGGACTATCGCGAGGTGAACGGCCTCTCCAACGAGGTGAAAGCCAAGCTGAACGATGCCAAGCCGCAGACCATTGGTCAGGCTTCCCGCATCTCCGGCATCACCCCGGCGGCCATCTCCATCCTGCTGGTTCACCTGAAAAAACACGGCCTGCTGCGTAAAACCGCCTGAGGATTCTTACCGTTGGAAAATATGCTGGAAAGATTGAACGGCCTGCTCATGCAGGCCGGAATTGTTATCACCGATACCCAAAAGAGCCAACTGGTGCAGTTGGTCGAGTTGCTGCACAAGTGGAACAAGGCTTACAATCTCACCTCGGTGCGAGATCCGGACGCCATGCTGGTCAAGCATATCCTCGATAGCCTGGTGGTAAGCCCCCACTTGCACGGTGAGCGCTTCATCGACGTGGGGACCGGTCCCGGCCTGCCGGGATTGCCGCTGGCGATCATCAATCCGGACAAGCAGTTCGTTCTGCTAGACAGTCTGGGCAAACGGATCAACTTCATCCGCCAGGTCATTCTGGAGCTGGGGTTGACCAATGTGACGCCGATCAAATCCCGGGTGGAAGAGTATCAACCCGAAGTCGGGTTTGATGGTGTACTCAGCAGAGCGTTCGCTTCGCTAGAGGACATGCTGAGCTGGTGTCACCACCTGCCGTCAGAACAGGGCAGCTTCCTCGCGCTCAAGGGACAATATCCCGCAGAGGAGCTGGCCCAGTTGCCTGCCAATATCCGTCTGGTAGCCTGTCATGAGCTGCGGGTGCCGGAGCTGGAAGGCGAACGTCATCTGCTGGAATTCAAACATATCCAGCCCGAATAGGGTCGCAGTTTCATTTAGGGGATAGTGTGGGAAAAGTCATTGCCATAGCCAACCAGAAGGGTGGAGTGGGTAAAACCACCACCTGTGTGAACCTGGCCGCCTCCATGGCCGCCACCCGGCGCAAGGTGCTGGTGATCGATCTGGATCCGCAGGGCAATGCCACCATGGGCAGCGGCGTCGACAAGTACGAAGTCGAGCGCACCGCCTATGAGCTGCTGATCGAAGATGCTCCCATCAGCGAGGTGATCATACCCGAAACTTCCGGTGGTTATCACCTGATCGCCGCCAACGCCGACGTGACCGCAGCCGAAATCCGCCTGATGGAGTTTTTCGCCCGCGAGATCCGTCTGCGCAATGCGCTGGCCTCGGTGCGGGACAAGTACGACTACGTCTTCATCGACTGCCCACCTTCCCTCAACATGCTGACCGTGAATGCCATGGCCGCCGCCGACTCCGTGCTGGTGCCCATGCAGTGCGAATACTATGCGCTGGAAGGGCTCACCGCCCTGGTCGACACCATCAGCAAGCTGGCCGCCGTGGTCAATCCCGATCTCAAGATCGAAGGTGTGCTGCGTACCATGTACGATCACCGCAACCGGCTGGCCAATGATGTGTCCGATCAGCTAAAACAGCACTTTGGCGACAAGGTCTACCGCACCATCATTCCCCGCAATGTTAGACTGGCTGAGGCCCCGAGTTTCGGTGCCCCGGCCATGCACTATGACAAATCATCGGTGGGCGCCAAGGCCTACCTGGCACTGGCTGGCGAGATCCTGCGCCGCCAGGAGCAGGAACGTCAGGCGACCATCGCAGACCGAGAGAGCATATGACTCCGAAAAAACGTGGACTGGGCAAGGGGCTGGATGCCCTGCTCAGTACCAGCACGGCTGCCCGCCAGAAACAGGTGATGAGCGATCAACGTACTGAAGAGGCCATGGCCCCCACCAATCAGGGCGAGCTGCGCAAGCTGCCGGTGGAGTGGTTGCAGTCCGGCAAGTACCAGCCCCGCAAGGACATGTCCCAGGATGCACTGGAAGAGCTTGCCAACTCCATCCGCGCCCAGGGGGTGATCCAGCCCATCGTGGTACGCCCTCTCGGCGAACAATCCTTCGAAATCATCGCCGGTGAGCGGCGCTGGCGCGCGTCCCAGCTGGCGCGGCTCGAGGTGGTGCCCTGCATCGTCAAGGATGTACCCGACGAGGCTGCCGTTGCCATCGCGCTGATTGAGAACATCCAGCGGGAAGACCTCAATGCCATCGAAGAGGCGGTCGCTTTACAAAGACTACTGACCGAATTCGAACTCACCCACCAGCAGGTGGCCGAGGCGGTGGGCAAGTCCCGCACCACGGTGACCAACCTGCTGCGTCTCAACCAGCTCAACGACGACGTGAAGCGTTTCGTCGAGCATGGCGACCTCGACATGGGTCATGCCCGAGCCCTGCTGGCCCTGAGCGGTCAGGCTCAGTCCGAACTGGCCAAGCTGGTTGCCCAGAAAGGGCTGACTGTACGCGATACCGAGAAGCTGGTGCAAAAAGCGCTTGAACCGGCAAAAGCCAGGGTCGAACCGGCCCGTGATCCGCAGATCGGCTACCTGGAGCGCCAACTGGCAGAAAAAATTGGCAATCAGGTGCAACTTCAGCCTGGCAAGCGGGATAGCGGAAAGTTAGTAATAAGTTACGAGAATTTATCCGATTTGGACCGTATATTGGGCTATTTTGGCGTGTCAGAATCGTGATTCTTACGCTTTTTGTAGTAATAAAACATCCATTCCTTTTGATATGGCCATAACCTTGATTTGCCGCGGAAAGCCGCAAAAATTAAGGATTTTTGTCATATTGCAATAGCGGCCCTCAAGGGTATAATTTGACCGGCTTTAAGAGCTGTTAACATGGGGTCTTCGGATCCCGATTTTTTACAGTTCTGTAATGTTCAGGGGTAGGTTGGTGAAGCAGAAAATAGCCTTGGAAGGTTTTACGCTAGCCTGGGTTATGCTCGTTTGTCAGCTCATCCTGATCCTGGCGATGAGTGCTGTCTGGTTTTATCAGATTAGTGCCAGCGCCGGTTATTCCGCCCTTTACGGAGGGGGGATGTACTGGGTTCCTCAAGCCTTGTTTACTGTCTGGGTGCTGCGCCGCAAGGTGACAACCGAGAGTGTGGGCCTGGTTTTGCGGGACTTTTATGGTGGGGCTGGGATTAAGCTCGTTTCGACAGCAGGTCTGTTTGCTCTGTTGTTTGGTGCGAAAGTCGAGGTCGTTACCGTCTCGTTTTTCGCCACTTATATCCTCGCCCTCGTTGTACAGTGGATAGTCTCATTCACGCTTAACAACCACTATTAGGAAAACTCATGTCTGCAACCGGAGAAGTCCTGACTCCTCAGGGATATATCTCCCACCACCTGACCCACCTTCAAGTCGGGTCCGGGTTCTGGACGGTGAATATCGACTCAATGGTATTCTCCGTCGTGCTAGGCGCCCTGTTTATCCTGCTGTTCCGCAAAGTAGCCGTTAACGCTACCAGCGGGGTGCCGGGTAAGCTGCAGTGCTTTGTGGAGATGCTGGTCGAGTTTGTGAATGGTAACGTCAAAGACATCTTTCATGGTCGCAACAAGGTCATCGCACCTTTGGGGTTGACTGTGTTTGTCTGGATCTTCCTGATGAACCTGATGGATCTGATCCCCGTTGACTTTATCCCTCACGCTGCACAATTGATGGGTATTCCCTATCTGCGTGTGGTTCCCTCTGCTGACGTTAACATCACCATGTCCATGGCTTTGGGCGTGTTCTTCTTGATCCTGTATTACAGCATCAAGGTCAAGGGTATCGGCGGGTTTGTGAAGGAGCTGACGCTTCAGCCTTTCAACCACCCGGCGGCCATCCCGGTTAACCTCATCCTGGAAACTGTTACGCTGGTATCCAAACCGGTCTCTCTGGGTCTTCGACTGTTCGGCAACATGTATGCTGGCGAACTGATCTTTATCCTGATTGCGGGTTTGCTACCCTGGTGGTCACAGTGGATCCTGTCCGTGCCTTGGGCAATTTTCCACATCCTGATCATCACTTTGCAGGCATTCATCTTCATGGTTCTGACCATCGTCTATCTGTCGATGGCACAGGAAGACCATGGTTGATGCGACTCAAATAATCCTTTTTATACAATCAATTACATCTAAATAAATGGAGATCCTCATGGAAAACTTGAACATGGACCTGCTGTACATCGCTGCTGCAATGATGATGGGTCTGGCTGCTATCGGCGCTTCCATCGGTATCGGTATTCTGGGTGGCAAGTTCCTGGAAGGTGCTGCTCGTCAACCTGATCTGATCCCTGTTCTGCGTACCCAGTTCTTCATCGTAATGGGTCTGGTGGATGCGATCCCGATGATCGCCGTTGGTCTGGGTCTGTATGTGATGTTTGCGGTTGCTGGCTAAGTCGTTACGACATCTCCAGGCATAACCCATTAACTAACTAAAGAGGACATCGGCTGTGAATATCAACGCCACCCTCCTCGGCCAAGCAATTGCTTTTTTCTTCTTCGTTGTGTTTTGCATGAAGTATGTATGGCCGCCGCTGATGGCTGCCATCGAAGCCCGTCAGAAAGCTATTGCTGACGGTCTCTCTTCTGCCGAACGAGCCAAGAAAGATCTGGATTTGGCCAAGGCCAATGCCGTCGATCAGCTGAAAGAAGCCAAGCTGCAGGCTGCTGAAATCATTGAACAGGCCAACAAACGCAAGGCCCAGATCATTGATGAGGCAACTGTCGGTGCTCAGGCTGAGCGGGAAAAAATCCTGGCTCAAGGCCGTGCCGAGATTGAAGCTGAACGTCATCGTGCCAAAGAGGAACTGCGCAAGCAGGTTGCTGCTCTTGCCATTGCGGGTGCAGAGAAGATCCTGGCGCGCCAAATCGACCAGGCTGCCAACAGCGACATCGTCGACAAACTGGTAGCTGAACTGTAACGGGAACGGGGCTATGTCTGAACTGACTACAATCGCTCGCCCCTACGCCAAGGCTGCTTTCGAGTTTGCCGTTGAGCACAAGGCGGTTGATCAGTGGCTGGGGATGCTCAGCTTCGCTGCGGAAGTAGTGAAGAACGAGACCATCCACTCCCTGGTTAACGGCTCTGTGGCTGCCGACGAGCTGGCAAAACTGTTTGTCAGCATCTGCGGGGAGCAACTCGACGAGCATGGCCAGAACCTGATCCGGGTAATGGCAGAGAATGGTCGCTTGGGTGTGCTGCCGGCGGTCGTTGCCGAATTTGTGGTGTTCAAGTCTGAACTGGACAAAGAAGTTCAGGCTGACGTGATTTCGGCGATTGCACTGACCGACCAGCAGAAAGCCAATATTCAGGCTTCTCTGGAACAACGTCTCGCGCGCAAAGTGAAGCTGAATTGCAGCATCGACGCGTCCTTGATGGCCGGGGTGCTCATCAAGGCCGGTGATCTGGTTATCGACGGAACTGTCCGCGGCAAGCTGGATCGCATGGCTGACGCGCTGCAATCTTGATTGGGGTATTAGAGCATGCAACTGAATTCCACTGAAATCGCCGAGCTGATCAAGCAGCGCATTGCGCAGTTTGATGTAAAGAGCGAAGCGCGTAACGAAGGTACCATCGTCTCCGTGAGTGACGGTATCATTCGTATCCACGGCCTGGCCGATGCCATGCAGGGTGAGATGATCGAGCTGCCGGGCAACCGCTACGCTCTGGCATTGAACCTGGAGCGTGACTCCGTTGGTGCCGTAGTGATGGGTCCCTATGCCGATCTGGCCGAAGGGATGAAAGTAAAAGGTACTGGCCGCATTCTGGAAGTGCCGGTCGGTCGTGGTCTGCTGGGCCGGGTGGTCAACACCCTGGGTCAGCCTATCGACGGTAAAGGTCCGGTCGAGCACGATGGCTTCTCTCCGGTAGAAGTGATTGCCCCGGGCGTTATCGAGCGTAAGTCTGTTGACCAGCCTGTCCAGACCGGTCTGAAAGCCATCGACTCCATGATCCCTATCGGTCGTGGCCAGCGTGAGCTGATCATCGGTGACCGCCAGGTAGGTAAAACTGCCATTGCGATCGACACCATCATCAACCAGAAAGACTCCGGCATTAAGTGTGTCTACGTTGCGATTGGCCAGAAGGCCTCCACCATCGCCAACGTGGTGCGCAAGCTGGAAGAGCACGGTGCTCTGGCCAACACCATAGTAGTGGTTGCCTCTGCTTCCGAAGCGGCTGCCCTGCAATACCTGGCTCCGTATTCAGGTTGCTCCATGGGTGAGTACTTCCGTGACCGCGGTGAAGATGCCCTGATCATTTATGATGACCTGTCCAAGCAGGCCGTTGCATATCGTCAGATCTCCCTGCTGCTGCGCCGTCCGCCAGGACGTGAAGCATTCCCGGGCGACGTATTCTATCTGCACTCCCGTCTGCTGGAGCGTGCAGCTCGCGTCAACGACGAGTACGTAGAGAAGTTCACCAAGGGTGAAGTGAAGGGCAAAACCGGTTCTCTGACCGCGCTGCCGATCATCGAAACCCAGGCGGGCGACGTATCCGCGTTCGTTCCGACCAACGTGATCTCCATCACCGATGGTCAGATCTTCCTGACTTCCCAGTCTTTCAACGCCGGTATTCGTCCTGCGGTTGATCCGGGTATCTCCGTATCCCGTGTGGGTGGTGCCGCCCAGACCAAGATCGTCAAGAAGCTGTCCGGTGGTATCCGTACCGCGCTGGCCCAGTATCGCGAACTTGCTGCCTTTGCCCAGTTCTCTTCCGACCTGGACGATGCAACTCGCAAGCAGCTGGACCACGGTCAGAAAGTGACCGAGCTGATGAAACAGAAGCAGTACTCTCCGATGAGCGTGGCTCACCAGTCTCTGGTGCTGTTCGCCGCGGAAAAAGGCTATCTCTCTGATGTCGAGTTGAGCAAGATCCTCGACTTCGAAGCCGCTCTGCTCTCTTTCGCCGATACCCAGCATGCTGAGCTGATGGCTGAAATCAATGCCAAGGCTGACTACAACGACGCGATCGTTGGCAAGCTGACTGCGTTGCTGGATGACTTCAAGGCAACCCAGACCTGGTAAGCGAGTGTGGCAGCGCAAGCTGCCACCTGATGGAGAGAAGAGATGGCCGGCGCAAAAGAGATACGTAACAAGATCGGGAGTGTTAAAAACACTCAAAAGATCACCAGCGCTATGGAAATGGTGGCAGCAAGCAAGATGCGCCGTGCGCAGGATCGCATGTCTGCCAGCCGTCCGTACGCTGAAACCATGCGCAAGGTGATCGGCCATATCGCTCAGGGGAACCTGGAATACAAGCACCCCTACCTCATCGAACGTGAGGTCAAGCGAGTGGGTTACATCGTCGTCTCCACCGACCGTGGCCTGTGTGGTGGTCTGAACATCAACCTGTTCAAGGCTGCCCTCAATGATATGAAGCAATGGAGCGCGAAAGGTGCCAAGGTTGACCTGGCTCTGATCGGCAACAAAGCCTCCAACTTCTTTGAACGGCACGGCGCCAAGGTGAAAGCTCATGTCGCAGGACTGGGCGATAACCCGAGCGTCAATGACCTGATTGGTTCAGTCAAGGTCATGCTGAAGGCTTACGACAACGGTGAGATTGACAAGCTGTATCTGGTGTACAACAAGTTCGTCAACACCATGGTGCAGCAACCACGGGTCGATCAACTGCTGCCTTTGCCCGTAACTGAAGACAGCAAGCTCGCCAAGAAACACCACTGGGATTACCTCTATGAGCCGGATCCCAAGAAGCTGCTGGATACCCTGCTGGTTCGCTATGTCGAATCTCAGGTCTACCAAGGTGTAGTGGAAAACTTGGCCAGTGAACAGGCAGCCCGAATGGTTGCCATGCAAGCCGCGACTGACAACGCCGGTAACCTGATTAACGATCTGCAACTGGTATACAACAAGGCCCGTCAGGCCAGTATTACCCAGGAGCTGACAGAGATCGTATCCGGTGCTGCTGCGGTGTAAGGCAAGGGTTATCAAAGGTTTAGAGGATTTGACATGAGTAACGGTTTCATCGTCCAAATCATCGGCGCTGTAGTGGACATCGAGTTCCCGCAGAATGCCGTGCCCCAGGTGTACGATGCACTGAAGGTCGTTAGCGAAGGTCAAGGCCAGGGTCTGGTGCTGGAAGTTCAGCAACAGATCGGTGGCGGCGTCGTTCGTTGCATCACCATGGGTTCCTCCGACGGTCTGCGTCGTGGGTTGGAAGTAATGAATAGCGGTAAATCCATCCAGGTTCCGGTCGGTACTGCGACACTGGGTCGGATCATGAACGTACTGGGCGAGCCAATCGACGAGAAAGGCCCGATCGGTGAAGAAGAGAGCTGGTCAATCCACCGTGAAGCCCCCAGCTACGAAGATCAGTCCAACAGTACCGAGCTGCTGGAGACCGGCATCAAGGTTATCGACCTGGTATGTCCGTTCGCCAAGGGGGGTAAGGTTGGTCTGTTCGGTGGTGCCGGTGTAGGCAAAACCGTAAACATGATGGAGCTGATCCGTAACATCGCGATCGAACACAGTGGTTACTCTGTATTCGCCGGTGTAGGTGAGCGTACCCGTGAGGGTAACGACTTCTACCACGAGATGATGGAGTCCAACGTACTGGACAAAGTATCTCTGGTTTACGGTCAGATGAACGAGCCGCCCGGAAACCGTCTGCGCGTAGCGTTGACCGGCCTGACCATGGCCGAGAAGTTCCGTGACGAAGGTCGTGACGTGCTGTTCTTCGTGGACAACATCTACCGTTACACCCTGGCCGGTACCGAAGTATCCGCACTGCTGGGCCGTATGCCTTCCGCAGTAGGTTACCAGCCGACCCTGGCCGAGGAGATGGGTGTTCTGCAAGAACGTATCACCTCCACCAAGACCGGTTCCATCACATCCGTACAGGCCGTTTACGTTCCTGCGGATGACTTGACTGACCCGTCTCCGGCGACCACCTTCGCCCACCTGGATGCGACCGTCGTACTGTCCCGTCAGATCGCGGCACTGGGTATCTACCCGGCCGTTGACCCGCTGGACTCTACCTCTCGTCAGCTGGATCCGCTGGTGGTTGGCAAGGAGCACTACGAGACCGCTCGTGGCGTTCAGACCGTACTGCAGCGCTACAAAGAGCTGAAGGACATCATCGCCATCCTGGGTATGGATGAACTGTCAGAAGAAGACAAACTGACCGTAGCCCGTGCCCGTAAGATCGAGCGTTTCCTGTCCCAGCCGTTCTTCGTTGCAGAAGTGTTTACCGGTTCTCCGGGTAAATACGTGCCGCTGAAAGAGACCATCCGTGGTTTCCAGGGCATCCTGAAAGGCGAGTATGACGATCTGCCCGAGCAGGCGTTCTACATGGTTGGCGGTATCGACGAAGTCGTCGAGAAATCCAAGAAACTGTAAGCCTCGACAGGAGGGCCCATGGCAGAGATGATCTCCTTTCACCTGGACGTGGTGAGCGCCGAAGGAAAACTGTTTTCCGGTCGCGTGCAATCCGCTCAGGTATCAGGCTCCGAAGGTGAGTTGGGTCTCCGCCACGGTCATGCTCCGTTGCTGACTGCCATCAAGCCGGGCCTGGTCCGCTTGGTGAAGCAGAACGGAACTGAAGAGGTGCTGTACATCTCCGGCGGTATGCTGGAAGTACAACCTGAATCCGTGACCGTGCTGGCGGACACCGCGATTCGTGCTGACGACTTGGATGAGGCGAAAGCCCAGGAAGCCAAGCGCGCAGCCGAAGAGCGGATCCACAGCTCCCATGGTGATATCGACTACGCCCAGGCCGCCACCGAGCTGGCCAAGGCGATGGCTCAACTGCGAGTCATCGATATCGTCAAAAAGAATTACCGCTAATAACGGTGATGCAAAAAGCGACCTTCGGGTCGCTTTTTTTTTACCCGTTGGATAGACTCCGCCGAGTATTTTTCATGTTCCAAAGGCCAATTTATGTCCCTCAACGTCGTGATCCTGGCTGCGGGTAAAGGTACCCGTATGCGCTCTTCCCTGCCCAAGGTACTGCACCCGGTAGCCAACAAACCCATGGTTTCCCATGTGATCGATACCGCTCGTCAGGTCGGTGCCGAGCAGCTGCATCTGGTCTATGGCCACGGTGCCGAGCTGCTGAAAGAGCGGATCGTGGCGGCCGATGTGAACTGGGTGCTGCAAGCTCAGCAGCTGGGAACTGGTCATGCCGTCGCCCAGGCCATCCCGTTCTGGAAGGATGAAGACGATGTGCTGGTGCTCTACGGCGATACCCCGCTGATCCAGCCCGAGACCCTGCAGCGCTTGCTCGCCGCCAAGGCTGAAAACGGGATGGCACTGCTGACCGTGGTGCTGGACAACCCCACCGGCTATGGCCGCATCGTCCGTGAAAATGGTCAGGTAGTCGGTATCGTCGAGCAGAAGGATGCCAATGCCGAACAGCTGGTCATTCGTGAGGTGAACACCGGCGTGCTGGTGGCCAATGGGGGCCAGTTGCGTCAATGGTTGTCTCGTCTCGACAACAAAAACGCCCAGGGCGAGTTCTATCTGACCGATGTGATCGCCATGGCTCACGGCGATAATTGCCCGATTGCCGCCGTTCATCCGGAGCGTGCCGCCGAGGTGGAAGGGGCCAACAATCGGGTGCAATTGGCTCAGCTTGAGCGCAGCTATCAGCAGATGCAGGCCGAGAAACTGATGATTGCAGGTGCAACCATGATCGACCCCGCACGCTTTGATTTGCGTGGGGTTTTGGAAATTGGTGAAGAGGTTGTTATTGATGCAAACGTCATCATTGAGGGCAAGGTGACTCTCGGCAATCACGTTCGTATCGGAGCCGGTTGCGTACTGAAAGATTGTGTCATTGGCGATCACTCCGAGGTGAAACCCTACTCGGTTATCGAGGGTGCACAGGTGGCAGATCAGTGCTCAGTGGGTCCGTTTACCCGCTTGCGTCCGGGGGCGGTTCTGGAGCAGGATGCGCACGTTGGCAACTTCGTCGAGATGAAGAAGGCCCGTCTGGGGGTTGGTTCCAAGTGCGGTCATCTGACCTATCTGGGTGATGCCGAGATAGGAGCCGGGGTGAATATCGGTGCCGGTACCATCACCTGCAACTACGACGGGGTCAACAAATTCCAGACCATCATCGAGGACGATGTGTTCGTCGG
This sequence comes from Aeromonas sp. 600282, assembly GCF_049175755.1. Classification (NCBI taxonomy): domain Bacteria; kingdom Pseudomonadati; phylum Pseudomonadota; class Gammaproteobacteria; order Aeromonadales; family Aeromonadaceae; genus Aeromonas; species Aeromonas sp. 600282. The sequence goes on from NZ_JAAKVR010000014.1 coordinate 109,657, forward strand.
TTCTGATACCCAACTGGTAGCGCCTGTTCGCATCGGCAAGGGGGCCACCCTGGGAGCCGGCTCTACTATTACCAAGGACGTGGGTGAAAATGAACTCGTGATTACCCGGGTACCCCAGCGTCACATCAAGAACTGGGCTCGTCCGGTCAAGAAAACTGATAAGTGATATCAGTATGAAGGCGACCCATGAACAAACGAATCATCAAGCTCGCAGACGCGAGCCACAGTCTGTTTTCCCGCTTTGTCGATCTGGTGGGAATTTCAGTCTCAATGGTGCTGCTTTCGCGGCACTTTGGTTTGTTTCATGGGTTGGACGAGATGTCACTGGCCACGCTGGGCATGGTGGTCTTCTTTCTGGTTTCCCAGAATACCGGGCTCTATTGCAGCCGGGTTCGTAAACATCTGGCGCAGTCTCTGCTGCGCCTCATCTTCTCCTGGTTGGTAACAGCTACCCTGCTCTACCTGCTGGTCTATCTGGTTCCCATCTTTAAACCCTACCACCCTTTCCCGCTTGAGCTGGCTGTGCTCTGGCTTGCCATGGCCTGTCTTATTTCTACCGGCTATCGGGTGCTGTACCAACTGGTGACCCTCTGGTTCAGCGGTGCTTCCTGTTGTCGTCGTGTGGCCATCATTGGCGTGACTCCGGCTGGACTAGCGCTGGAGAAATCCCTCTGGGAGAGTCCGCGTCACGATATCCAGATGCTCGGATTTTTCGATGCCCGCAGCGAAGAGCGCTTCGGTTACCCGACTCGCAGTCCTCTGTTGGGTGATGTCGACGAACTGCTCGAGCTGGCCCGCAAAGGGCTGGTCGACGAAGTCTATCTGGCGCTGCCCCTGACTGCCCGGGAGCGCATAAATCACTACCTCTACGAACTCTCCGATACCACGGTCGATACCTATCTGGTACCCGATTTTTACGAGTATGGCCTGACCGTATCCCACATCGATCGGGTGGGCGATATCTATACCTTCAGCTTTTTCGATTCCCCGTTTGAAGGGGGCGCCGCCCTGCTCAAACGGATTGAAGATCTGGTGCTGGGTTCACTCATCCTGCTGCTCATCTCTCCGGTCATGGCGCTGGTGGCGCTCGGGGTGCGTCTCTCTTCACCCGGACCTGTACTCTTCAAGCAGGATCGCTACGGCCTGGGGGGAAAACGGATCCAGGTCTGGAAATTCCGCTCCATGCGCGTCATGGAGAATGATGCCGTGGTGACTCAGGCAACCAGAGGCGATCCCAGAGTGACGCCATTCGGTGCGTTTTTGCGTCGTACCTCGCTGGATGAGCTGCCGCAGTTTTTCAATGTGATTCAGGGCTCCATGTCGATCGTGGGGCCACGTCCCCATGCCGTGGCACACAACGAGCAGTACCGCTCACTGGTGGAGCGGTACATGCTGCGCCACAAGGTCAAACCGGGGATTACCGGGCTGGCCCAGATAAATGGATTTCGTGGTGAAACCGACACCCTCGACAAGATGGAGATGCGGGTCAAGTTCGATCTCAAGTACATCCAGTACTGGTCGCTCGGACTGGATTTCAAAGTCATTTTCCTGACTGTATTCAAGGGGTTTATTGGTGCGTCCGCTTACTAGCCTCGTTTGCGCCGGACTGCTGCTCTCCCCCTCTCTTTCAGTCCGTGCCGAGGTCACTCCCGTATCCCATCAGGGGCCGCTGGGTCTGGAGATCCAGACCGAAGTGGAGAGTCGTTATGGTCACGACAGCAACCTGCTGTGGCTGCGTGACAGTGGTCAGGCGATTGACTCCGATTTCGTCGGGATCTCCCCGGAATTTCGCATGGTGGGTGAACGCGGCCTGGATCGTTATCAGTTCAGCTATCTGGGTGATTATCGTCGCTATGGCAGCAGCCATGCGGATGACTATGCCGATCACCAGTTCCAGTTTGACGGCAGCTGGCGCTTCTCCCTGCGCAACGCCTTCAAACTGATGTACCAGTATCGGCTGGGCCATGAGGCGCGTGGCGAGGGGCTGACCGAAGGCTTTATGTTGCAGGGAGATGCCTCTCCTTGTCCCAGCGACGCTGATAAGAAAGGTCGTGCGCTCTGTGGTGATGCCACATTCGGCAGATTTCAGATAAATGAGCCGCTGCGCTTCAAACGCAGCGAAGTGGGTGGCCGCTACAGTTACGGCGCTCCCGATGCCAGAGGAAAGCTGGAGCTGGCGCTCTCCCACAAGGAGCTGGGCTATCTCGACAAGCACCTCTACCTGCATGACTTTGAACGCTATATGGCCGAGCAGGAGTGGCAGGAGAACACTGCTATTGTCGAGCTGTTCGATCAGGTGAGCCATGTCAGCCGTTTTCGTTACACCCTGCAGACCAATCTGCGACGCTATCCGGCCAATCCGCGCAAGGATTCCGACGAGTTTTTTCTCATCACCGGGGTGATGAGCCAGCTGACTGGCAAGACCCGGATCGATGCCAATATCGGCGGGATCTACAAGCGTTTCGTCAACGATCCGCAGGCAGAGAGTTTCAAAGGACTGAACTGGGATCTACGTCTGGAGTGGCAACCGCTCGATTACAGCAAGCTCGCGCTGCTCTCCAGCCGGACCATTCGTGATCCGGGTGGTGACGGCGGCTATGTCAGCAGCCAGCTATATGGCGCCGAGTGGCAGCACCACTGGTCACCCGGAGTGGCGACCACGCTCTCTTATCACGATATCCGGGATGATTATCACCAGTCGGTGGTCTGTGGTAACGACAACCGCCACCGTCAGGACGATATCCATCGCTGGGGCATGGGCATCAGCTACGACATTCGTCCCTCCGTCAATCTGGGGCTCCACTACCAGCAGGCCGACTCCGGCTCCAGCTTTGCCGGGCAGCCCATCGACATCGGCGGCAATTGCTATGGCCGTGCCCTCGGTTACGACAAACAACAGCTTTCTCTTTCACTCAAGGTAGCCATTTAACATGAACAAAAGCGTGATGGTGCTTCTGCTTGGCTGGTTGTTCAGCCTGTCGGTCTGGGCTGGCCAGAGCCCGCAAGGCAACGATTCCGCCTACCGGCTGGCGCCGGGGGACGAGGTCGAAATCCGGGTGTATGGCGAGCCGGATCTGTCGATGAAGTTCAAGGTCGATACCAGTGGCCACGTCAATTACCCCTATCTGGGTCAGGTGCTGCTGATGGGCCATACCACCACTGAGGTGGCCGAGCTGCTGACCAGAGGGCTCAAGCACGGCGTGCTGCTCGACCCCATGGTGACGGTCAACGTGACCACTTTCCGCCAAGTGTTTGTGGCTGGCGAGGTGGCTCACCCGGGTGGCTATGAATACCAGCCCGGCCTGACGGTGGAGAAGGCTGTCGCGTTGGCGGGTGGTTACACCGATCGCGCCGCCAGACGGGATATCAGCCTGCGCCTCAATGGCAGCGATCAGTTGCTGGAAGAGGTGAGCCTGCAACGGCAGCTCAATCCCGGCGACATCATCACCATCGAACAAAGTTTCTTCTGATCCAGGACGCTCTTCATGACTTCATTGTTGGTTGAAAATGGCCGTGCGCTAGAGAGTCGCCTCGATTTCAGCGGCCCCTGGCGGGTGCTCAAGGCAAACTGGTGGAAGGTGGTATTGTTTGCCGCCGTGGTGACCCTGGCGGCAGCCCCCTTTATCCTCAGCATGCCGCCCTATTATCAATCCAGTGCGACCCTGCTGCTGAAGGCAGATGCCAACAGCGCTTCCCCTATCGAGCCCGTCTACCGGGTCGATACCAGCCGCCGCGAGTACTACAACACCCAGTTCGAGCTGCTCAAGTCACGCCGGGTGGCCGAGAAGGTGGTTACTCATCTGGGTTTGGCCGAGTTGCCGGAATTCAACGGACAGCCCAATCCCGACAGCTGGCTGAGCCGCATCAAGGGGCTCTGGAGTGCCGGACATCAGGAGGATGTCTCCTCACGCCACCAGCATGCGCTGGAGTATCTGGCCAGACACCTGACCGTCTCGCCGGTGCGCGATACCCAGCTGGTCAGCATCGGGTTCGAATCCCGCTCTCCCGAGCTGGCCGCCAGTGTCGCCAATGAGGTGGCCCAGACCTACATCGATCTCAATGTGGAGGAGCGGGTCGATGCCAACACCACGGCATCGCACTGGAACCAGAGCCGGCTGGTGGAGATAAAGGCCAGTCTGGAGAAGCAGGAGAAGCAGCTCAGCGATTTCCTTGCCCGCAATGATCTGCTGACGTTTCGCGGCGTAGATGGTCTGCAAACCGAAGAGCTCGGCATCATCACCAACAAGTACGCGGATGCCCGCGAGCGTCGGCTGGCGGCGCAGGCCGAATTCCAGTCCATTCAGGAGTACGGCCGTAATCCGGCGGCGCTGGCTTCCCTGCCCGAGGTCTCCAACCACCCCCAGATGCAGGATCTGCGCATCGCCCTCATCAAGGCCCAGCAGGAGCTCTCCGAGCTGGCCAAGCGTTATGGCCCCAAGCATGACCGTATTCTGCAGGCCGAAGCACGCATCAAGGCGCTCAATACCCAGTCAAACCAGCTGATGCGGGAGATTGCCGACGGTATCGAGGATCGCTACCAGAGCAGCCAGCGCAAGGAGCAGGAATACCTCGCCCAGCTTGACGAGAAGAAGCGGGAGTTCTCCTCGCTGGCAGTCAAGAAGGATGAGTACAACAACCTGAAGAACAATATCGACAAGACCCGTCAGCTTTATAACGAGCTGTTCCGCCGTCAGGAAGAGACTCGCCTGAACGCTCAGCTGCACGAGTCGAATGCCATCCTCTACGATGCGGCATCGGTGCCCTTGTTGCCAGCCAAGCCAAACAAGATGCTGTTTCTGCTGATGGCGGTGATCATGGCGGGCATGGTTGCCGTGCTGGCCGTCATCACTGCCGGAGCGCTGCGCAATACCCTGGATCGTCTGAGCCAGCTGGTTTCCCAGCTCGGTGGTCGGGTGCTTGGTGAAATCCCGCGGCTGGCGGCCCTGCAGGATCAGAGTGCTCTGCTGCGGGTGGGGGCGGTCAATCCCAGAGTAGGTGCCAGTGCCGATGACCTCTACGCCATCATGCGGCTGGAGCCGGGTCAGCTGCAGCGCATCATGATCACCTCGACCCGTGCTGGTGAGGGCAAGTCGACGCTGGCGGCTCTCTGTGCCGCCAGTTTTGCCCGCCATGAGCGAGTGCTGCTGGTGGATGGGGATCTGCGCCGGGGCTCCCTCGGTCGCCAGTTGCTGGGGCAGGCAGCCAGACCGGGGTTGGCCGAGCTGCTCGCAGGCGAAGCCGATTTGGCTGCCTGTCTGGTGCCAAAAGAGGGATTGACCCTGCTGCCGGCTGGCCAGCCGGTCTCCTCCCCGCTGGCACTGCTTGGCTCGCCACGCTGGAGCGAACTGCTGGCAACTCTGGCAGGGCAGTTTGACCGCATCATAGTGGACACCCCTGCGCTGGAAGTCGGCAAGGATGCCCTGCTGCTGGGGCAGCCGCTGGATGGTGCCATTCATGTGATCCAGTCCGGCCAGCTGCCTGCCAGTCGGGTGCTGAGCGTGCTGGCACAGCTGCGGGATGCCAGAGTGGCGGTGTTGGGGACAGTGCTGACCCAGGTCGCCGAGCGCGATCTGGAAGGGGCGGAGAACCTGAGATTCTGTGGTGCACCCACCCGGGGCGCGCTATGAAACTGCTACGCAGCATCACCACCATAGGGGGTGCTTCCGTGCTATCCCAGCTGATCGGGGCGTTCTCGGTCTGGTCACTGTCGCACAAGTTCGACATGGCTGCGGTCGGGCTCTATGCCCTCAGTTACAGTCTGGTGCTGATCGGTGCCCAGCTTGCCACCTTTGCCTCGCAACTGCTGTTGCCCAAGCTGGAGGAGGCAGAGCTGCCCGGCAACCTGATCTTTTCCCTGTTGCAGGTCTGGCTGCTCCCCATCCCCTATGTGCTGGTGGTGGTCTGCTTTTTCTCGCTGCCGCTCTGGCCGCTCTACCTGCTGACCGTGACCCACGGGTTGATCCTCATCGCCGAGAATCTGGCTCTGCGGGCCGGCCACTACCAGCGGCTCGGTCTGCAGCGTATCTCGGCCTCCGCCGTTGTGCTGCTCTGTCTGCTGTTGGCCCCTGACATGGCGCACTTCTATCAGTTATGGGCCTGTCTGCTGCTGCTGGTGATCGGGGGCTGGTTGTGGTCTGCCTTTACCTGGCACAGTGCCATGCTGAGGGAGGCTGCCCCGCGCCGCTTGCAGCACTTCTTCTCCCGCCATAAAGCGCATCTGGCTGGTGTCGGCAGTGCCGAGGTGCTGGCGATGGTGACGGCCAATCTGCCGACCGTGTTGATCAACTTCTGGTTTTCCCCTCTGGTGGCGGGCTACTTTGCCGTGGTCAACCGCTTCTGTCTGGCGCCCGTGGTGATTGTTGGCAACGCCATCCGCCACTCCATCTTCTCGCGATGGTCGGAGGATTTTCGCCAGCGCCGTTTCAACGGGGAGGAGTTTCGCAAGGTGAAGCGGCTGCTGCTGGCGATGGGCAGTGCGGCCACCCTCGGGATCCTCATCTGCTATCCGCTGGTGATGAAGTGGTTCTTCAATGCGGAGTGGATCGCCTCCATCGATACCTCCCGCTACATGTTGCCCTATGTCTTTACTGCGGTGGCCATCTGCCCGCTGACCGTAATCGAGCTGGTGTTCGGCTCGCCCCGCTACTTTTTGCAGATCCAGCTTGAGCAGCTGCTGGTCGTGGTGATTGCCTTCGTGCTGTTGCCCTGGTTGCAGCAGGAGTACGAGCTCTGCGTGCTGGCCTTCTCTCTGCTGACTGCGGTGCGCTACGGCTTCGTCTTTTTGCGGGTCAACCGCCGGGCTGCCGAGTTGCAGGGGCGGATGGAGCTGCCCTCGTGAACAGTGCCCTCATCATGCAGGCCAATCTGCTGCTGTCGCTGGTGATCTGCGGCCTGGCCCAGTACGTCACCGGCATTACAGCCTTCCTCTGGCTGCCCTTCCTGCTGGCCATTGCCACCTTGATGTTGCTGCCGCTGCAGACGCGTTACAGCCCGCTGCGGCTCGACTATCAGGAGAAGGTGCTGCTGCTGCTCTACTGTGGCTTGCTGGTGCTGGCGCTGCTGGGCACCCTGCTTCAGCAGGGGGGCATGGTGACTATCATCGGTTTCAAGAACGAGCTGGCGCTCTCTTTGCTGCTCCCCTGCCTGTTGCTCGGCTTCTGCCGCGAGTCACAGATTTACCGCATCATGAAGCTGGTGGAGTGGGTCTTCTACCTGCAGATCCCGGTGGTGCTGTTTCAGGTGCTGGTGGTGGTGCCGAAACGGGTGGCAATGCGCGGCGAGTTTGAGAAGTGGGACTCGGTGGTCGGCACCTTCGGGGGGGACCCCATGGGGGGCGGCAATACGGGTGCACTCGGCTTCTTCTGCCTGCTGGTGATGCTGATTAAGCTCTCCGAGTTTCGCCACGGCCTCATTTCGCGTCGTTTGGTCGCTTTTCACATTCTTGCCGCCTTTGCCATCTGTGTGCTGGCCGAGGTGAAGTTCGTCATCCTGTTGTCCCCCTTGCTGCTGGCCTGGGTCTGGCTCTCGCCCAGCTATGTCAGGGGGATGAAGAGCTATGACCTCAAGCGTCTGCTGCTGATTGCGCTGGCGATGACGGTGCTGGTGGCAGTGGCCGTTCTGGTGCTGGCTGCCTCCTACTCATCCGCGTTCGAGGGGGCCGGACAACAGGGGGCCATTGCGCTGTTTATCGACTCCCTCGGTTATATCTTCGATCCCAACCACATCAACCCGGAAACCGGTGAGCTGGGGCGGGTGACGACGCTCTTTTTCTGGGCCTGCAACGGTGATCACCACGGTCTCAGCAATCTGCTGTTTGGTTATGGCCTCAACACCACCAACCATGGCAGCACCCTGCCCGGTTTTCTCAACCCCCTGTTCAACGTGCTGCTCGACTCCACCTCCCTCAGCGTGTTGCTGTGGGAGGTGGGACTGATGGGCACCCTGATCTTCATCGTGCTGATCGTTCTGCTGCTCTGGTGCTGCCGTCCCCGTCCGTTGCTGGATCGCCAGCTGCTGAGCGCGGCAGATGTGCGTCTGCTCAGCTACCAACCCGCTTTCATCGCGTTCGGGATCGCCTGTCTGCTGAGCTTGCCTTACAGCCAGCTGCTGATGCTGATCCCGGTGCAGCAGTTCCTCTTCTATTTCGTGCTGGGTGCCGCCCTGGTGATCCGTTCTTCGGTTCGGCAGGCCACCAGCTCTTGTGAGGTGTCATGACTCCATCCCCCCTTATCTCTGTCATCATCAAGACCTACAACGAGGAGGCAGGGATTGCCGACACCATTGCCAGCATCAGAAGCGCTCTGGCCGACTACACCCACCAGATTATCGTGGCGGACAGTCTCTCGACTGACCGCACCCAGGCGATCGCCTGCCAGTTGGGAGTGACTGTCGTCAGCCTGACCAACCCGGCCGATCGCTGTTGTGGTGTGGGGCCACAGCTTGGCTACCTCTTCAGTGAAGGGGAATTCCTGCTGCTGCTCGATGGCGACATGAAGCTGGAGCCTGAGTTTGTGCCGGCCGCCCTTGCACACATGCACTCCCACCCCGAATGCGGTGGCGTGGCCGGGCGGGCCGAGATGGATGATGCCCGCAGCTATGAGTTCAAGTCGCGCAAGCAGCGCATCAACCAGATCTATCCGCTGGGCGAGTCGCGCTGGCTGTGTGGTGGCGGCCTGTTTCGACGCAGCGCCATCGAGCAGATCGGCTATCTCACCAATCGCAACCTGCATGGTTACGAAGAGGCGGAGCTGGGTATCCGGTTGCGTCAGGCGGGCTATCGGCTGGAGCGGCTCGATGCCCCCTTCTTCTTTCACACCTCCCATACCATGGACTCCCTTGCCCTGATCCGTTACCGCTGGCGCATGGGGTATCTGTTTGCCAGCGGCGAGCTGGTGCGCTCGGCGTGGGGGCAGCCCTATTTTCGCGAGGTGCTGTCGGTGATCCGCTCCGAGCTGTTGTTCGGGCTCTACCTGCTGGCACTACTGTTCTGCGTGCTGCTTTTCGTAGCCGGGCTGCCGTTCTGGTTGCCGCTGCTGGCGCTGGCACCGCTGGGTGGCTTCATCGCTCTCAAGTGGTTGAAGAACCGCTCCCTGCAAGATGCCCTGCGCAGTGTCATGAACCTCTCCATCTATGCAGCCGGGCTGGTGCGAGGCCTGCTGTTGCCCCAGCGCTCCCCGCGCGAGGCGCCCGCCCATCGTCTGATCCAGGAGTCATTGCCGTGAAGGTGCTCTTTGCCAACAAGTTCTTTTTCATGAAGGGAGGTGCTGAGACCGTCCTCTTTCAGGAGCGGGAGATGGTGCTTCAGGCGGGTCATCAGGTGATCGACTTTGCCATGCAGCATCCGGAGAACCGCCCCTCGCCCCAGAGCAGCTACTTTCCGGCAAACGTCGATTATCACCAGCGGCACGGGCTCTTCGATCGGCTGAAGATCGCCGCTCGCTTCATTCACAATCAGGAGGCCTGTGATCGGCTGGCGGAGCTTATCCGTGCCGAGCGGCCCGATATCGTTCACTTTCACAACATCTACCACCAACTCACCCCGGCAATCATCCGGGTGGCCAAATCCCTGGGCTGCAAGACGGTGCTGACAGCGCATGACTACAAGGTGGCTTGTCCCAACTACAGCATGCTGGTCGATGGCGAGCCGTTCGATCTGACCCGGATCGAGGGTTCCTGGCTCAAGCTGTTTCGCCATCAGTGGCAGGAGGGGTCGTGGGGCAAGAGCCTGCTGCTCTCTGCCGAGGCGGCCTGGCAGCAGTGGCGCCGCAACTATGAGCAGGTCGATGCATTGGTAGCGCCGAGCGCCTTCATGGCCGGGATGCTTCGCACCCGGCTGCCAGCTTCCCGCATCGAGGTGATCCTCAATGGCATAGATGTCGAGTCGAGCCGCGAAAGCGGAGAGGATCGGGGGTACTTTCTGTTCCTCGGCCGCCTGATGGCCGAGAAAGGGGTCGATACGCTTGCCCATGCCCATCAACGCATGACGCTGCCGGCGGGCCTCAAGATTGTGGGCGGTGGCCCGCTGCTGGCGCACCTCGGGCAGCATTATCCCAATGCCGAACTGCTGGGGTTCAAGCAGGGGGAAGAGTTGCTCGATCTGCTGCGCCACGCCAAGGCCGTGGTGGTGCCGTCCGAGTGGTACGAGAACTGCTCCATGTCGGTGCTGGAGGCGATGGCCTATGGCAAACCGGTGATCGGGGCTCGAATTGGCGGGATTCCTGAGCAGATCCGCGACGGTCTCGATGGCCTGCTGTTCGAGGCGGGCAATGCCGACGAGCTGGCCCGCTGCATGGACAGGCTGGTGGCCGAGCCGGAGCAGACGGCGGCCATGGGGCGTTCGGCCCGTCAGCGGCTGATCGACAACTACTCCCTCGCCAGCCACCAGCAAGCTCTGCTGGCGCTCTACCAGTCGTTGCTGGAGGAGAAACAGAGATGAGCTTCTGGCACGAGTTGAAAGCCGAACTGGCGCTCAATCCGAGCAAGACGGCGCGCCTGTTCCTGCTCTGCTACCGGCTGGCACAGGGAGACCGCTTTATGAGGCTGCCCGGCTTGTTGCTGCTCAAGGGATTCAAGCTGCTGTGTGGCCTCGATATCTCGCCAAGAGCCCGGCTGGGTTGGGGTCTGCGCCTCTATCACCCGCAGAATATCGTCATCGGTGACGGCGTGCAGATGGGGCGTGACTGCACCCTGCGCCACAACTGCACCCTGGGTAACAAGCCAGATCGTGAGAGCGGCCAGCTCCTCTCGCCCACCGTGGGGGACGGGGTCGAGTTCGGCACCGGCGCCATCGTTATCGGGGCAATCGCCATTGGTGATCATGCCTGTGTCGGTGCCGGCGCCGTCGTCACTCGTTCCGTCCCGGCTCGCGCCGTTGTTGCGGGCAATCCCGCCAGAATCATTCGAGAAGATCATGAAGCAGATTAGTGTGACCGTGCTCGGTACCCGGGGGATCCCCCATGTACTGGGCGGTGTCGAAACCCATTGTCAGTCCCTCTATCCGGAGCTGCACCGCCAGTTCGAAGTGGCCGCGACCGTGCTGGCTCGCGCCCCCTATGTGAATTACCGAAGCGGCGAGTTTGAAGGGGTGGCTCTCAAGGCGTTGCCCGCCCCCAAAAAGAAGTCGCTGGAGGCAATCCTCCACTCTCTGCTCGCGGCTTTTTACTGCCGCCGTCATGCCTGCGATCTGGTGCATGTCCATGCCATCGGCCCGGGGCTGGTGGTGCCGCTGCTGAGGTTGCTTGGCAAGCGGGTGGTCTTTACCCATCACGGTCCCGACTATGACCGCCAGAAGTGGGGGGCGCTGGCCAAGTGGGTGTTGCGTCTTGGCGAGCGCTGGGCGGTACGTTATGCCAGCGAGGTGATCGTTATCTCCGAAGTGATCAACGAGGCGATCCGCCGCCAGTACGATCGCCAGGACGCCCACCTCATCTACAACGGGGTGAAACGGGTCGAGTTGCCGGCAGCGGACAAGAGGGAACTGACGCTGGCCCGTTTCGGACTGACCGCTGGCAGCTATCTGGTGGCGGTGGGCCGCTTCGTCGAGGAGAAGGGGCTGCACGATCTCATCGCCGCCTATCGCCAGCTCGATACCGAGCTGCCGCTGGTGCTGGTGGGGGATACGGATCACCCGACTCCCTACAGTGAGCGCTTGCAGCGGATAGCGGATGAAACACCGGGGGTGATCCGTACCGGTTTCCTCAATGGCGAGGCGCTGATCAGCGTCTTTTCACAGGCGGCTCTGTTTGCCATGCCCTCCTATCACGAGGGGTTGCCGATAGCCCTGCTGGAGGCGCTCTCTTTCTCCCTGCCGGTGGTGGTGAGCGACATTCCCGCCAATCTGGCGGTGGCGCTGCAACAGGAGTGCTATTTCCCGGTCGGCGATGTGAGTGCGCTGACAGAGCGACTCAACGCCCAGCTGACTCGCGGCAAGGTCGATTACAGCGACTATCTGCAGCGGTATGACTGGCAGCGGATCGCCGGCCAGACCATGGCGGTCTACCGCAAGGCTTTGGGCCTGCCCGCAGGAGAAAACCAATGAGCCAATTACCGCAGAAAACGCAGGGGGCGATCGACCGCTTCTACCGTGCTCTCTCCCCCGAGGTGGGCGAGAGCCTGAGTGAAACCCAGCGCGACGGTATCGAGCAGGCGCTGCGGCTGATGAGTGATGGCAAGTCGCACGCCATCAACGTCAACAGCGCCTTCGGCATCGGTCGCTGGCGCTGCTATCTGGTGGTGTTGATGGGACGGGATCGCCGTCATCGCGGGCGGGAGAGCGGCTTTCGCTTTCACCTCAAGGTGCTGCTGACCACCCTGCTGTTGCTGCTGGGGATCTGCGGCATGGTGCTGCTGCTCTATCTGGTGAAGTCGGCCCTTGGCATCGACATCTTCAAGCACTTCTCGTTCGGGGTGTGGGATCTGTTCAAAAAGAGTGTGCTGATGTGATGAAAGAGGGCTCCTGCGGGAGCCCTCTTGCGTTACTGGATGTCGAGCTCGGCCAGACGATACCAGCCACTCTCTTCCAGACCTGCAATGCCGAGCTGCAGAGCGGGCTGCTTGTCCTGACCGATGAATGCCAGCTCGAGATAGTAGTGACCGCGCGCCATCCGGCCCGGCAGGGTCAGGCTGTCGCGAGTGGTAGCCTTGCTGCCCGGGATCCAGCGGGTCATGTCGTTGCGGGTCACCAGCATGGCGCCGACCTGCCCTTCATCATTGACCAGCCGGTAGGTGAGTGGCCAGTTACGATAGGCCGGCGCTACCCCGTCGTTGTGCCAGTCACCGTTGATGGTAAGGGTAGCCCCCGGCTTCATGGTTCCCTTGAGGGTCAGCTGGTCCAGCACGATGCGATAGCCCATCTTGCGCAGGGCATTGTCGACGATAGGTCGATATTGGGGCGGAACCGGATCCGACTTGAGATTGATGGTGGAGGCGTGTTGGGCCAGCGCCCAGTCAAAGGTGGCCTTGACCTCCTCCATGGTGTACTGCTGCTGGCCTGCCCACTCGCTCAGCTTGCCGCACACCTCGAAACTGACCGGCGCCCGCTGCCAGCTGGAATCGAAGTTCGTCACATCAGCGCGGGCGCTCGCCAGTCGTTCCGGGTAGGCATTGCGCATGTGGCTCCAGCTTTGGGAGAAGTGGTGCCAGTCGCCGAGGCAGTCTGCCCGCCAGCCGGCTCCCTTGCCCACGGCATACTCGAACATGGGCAGGTTGTTAATCAGCATCAGCTTGGGGGTTCGCGGAAAAGCGGCCATCTGCAGGTCAACATAGGGTTTGAGCTGCTCGCTGCTGTAGCGCTGTTCCAGCGTCGGGCCGGGGAAGTTGCTCATGTGCCACTCTCCCCATGAACCTATCATGCCGATGTCGACATGACTCAGCGCCGGGTTGCCATCGTAATGGGCGCCCAGCGCCTGAAACAGCCGGGTAGCCCGGGCGAGGAACTGCGGGTCGCTGTAGTCGGGCACAAAGGTCTGGTGGTTGTTCACCCACTCTCCCCGAATCCCCTTGTTGATGAGCCACTCCGGGATCTTGCTGCCCGAGAAGGGCTCATCAAGGGTCATGACCCTGAGGGCGATCGACTGTTTCGGGGTGGCGTGCTGTGCCTGATCGATGGCCCTGTCGATCAGGGCAAAGTTGTATTCGCCCTCCCGTGGTTCCAGCTCGCTCCAGTAGAAGCGGAAGTAGTCGACTGTGCTGACCGGATGTTCGGCCAGAGAGAGGGGATGACCCCAGCTGTTGTGAAACTCTTCGATACCGACGCCGGGATTGTGCAAGAGGTCGTCGACCGGTTCGGGATGAATGGTGAGGGTACCGGCCAGAGCTCCCTGAGCCCATAGCAAGCCGGAATAGAGCAGGTTCCTGCCCGGATGCATTTTCATGTGATCGTCCGCCTGTGGAACATGGTTGCATGCTAGGAAATTGGCGGACAAAGGCCCAGCCGGTTCCGCTGTTTTCGAGAAGAACCGACTGAAGCCTTTGTTGTCTAGGTCAGAGATTGACGGAGGTTGTGCCCTCAGTCGTCATTGTCATGTCCGGCTGGGCGGGACTCGACACTCTGTTGCCCCATCACCTGATACCAGTCGAGCTTTCGGGTCAGCAGCATGATCAGCGCCAGGGTGGCGAACAGCAGCAGGGCGCCTAGCAGCAGAGCGATCTCTTCGGCCTGCAGCAGGCTGTAGAGAGTGGCATAGACCAGCCCGAGCAGCGCAGCAAAGCCGATCCCCTGCTTCGGGCCGCCCAGCACATGGCTGAGGTAGAAGCCGTTGAGCAGCACGCTGGCCAGCGCGGCCACCAGATAGGCCCAGCCAAAGCCGAGGTGTTCAGTCAGGGCCAGTAGCACCAGATAAAAGATGGCCAGCCCCATGCCCACCAGCGCGTACTGGATCGGGTGGACCCGCAGCCCCTTGAGCAGTTCGAACATAAAGAAGCTGATAAAGGTGAGACCGATGAAGAGCAGGGCATATTTGGCCGCCCGCTCGTTGAGCTGATAGTGATCCACCGGTTGCACCAGACTGACGCTGAAGGTGGGCAACACGCCCTCCCCGCCGTTCATCGCCCGGTTGAAGCGGCTCTCCATATCGGTGGCGAACCAGCTGGTCTGCCAGCTGGCGTTGAACCCCTCCTGATTGAGGCTGCGACTGGCCGGTAGGAAGTCGCCGATAAAGTTGGGGTGGGGCCAGTTGCCCGCCAGCTGCAGGGTGCTCTCCTTGCCCAGCGGGACTATGTCGAGGGCGTTCATCCCCTGTAGATTGAGCTCCAGATGGAAGGTGCCATCCTGCTGCGGCAGGCTGTCGATCGGGGCATGGATACCCGCGAGCGCATCACCGAGGCGGGCGCCGGGGGCAAACGGGATCCGCTGTGTGCCGAGTTGCAGTTCGGGGACGCTGTTGATACCGCGGGCATCGGAGAGTACCAGACTCAGGTAGGGTTTGCCTGCCACCAGCTCATCATCCCCGGCGAGCGGCGCGCTCTCTTGTAGTTGAGCTGCTGTCGGCAAACGGCCGGAGAGGGAGAGCCGGGTCTGATAGACCTGCGCCTGATAGATGCCGAGCTTGCGCGGGGTCACCTCCATGATGGCCTGCACGTCCAGCTGTTCCGGCAGCAGGTAGCGGTAGATCTGCTCCTGACGGACGAAGCGCTTGCCCTCCTGCTCGACCGTCACCGAACGGGTATAGGGCTGTACGATAATGGGCCCCATCAGTCGCTGCGGGCCGCTGCTGCTGGCCATGATGCTGTGAATGGCCTGACTGCGGTAAGCCTGACGCTCCCGGTTCAGCTCCATGATGGATTGCACCGGTACCATCAGCAGCAGGCTGAGCAACAGCAGCAGAAAGATCTTGTGGGTGAATATCTGTTTGACCATGACACGTCTCCTTGTTGGATGGAGTGAGTCTGCCGGCCGGACGTGAAGGGGGGATGGGCTTGTGTGAAGTGGTGGTGAAGGGGGATAAAAAAACCGGCATTGCGCCGGTTTCTGGAGGAATTACAGGGTCTTCAGCTTCCCGGGCAATGCGGCCAGCACCTCCTCTTTCGCCTTGAGGGAGGCGAACTGCTTGCCGGGCTTTTGCACCACGGTATGGACGAAGATCAGCTGTTTGCCAGGTTTGCTGGCCCAGCCGACGAACCAGCCGATCTGCTGATCGCGGTTGAGGCTGCCATCCAGCTTCTTCGGGTAGCCCATGCCGGTTTTGCCGTGGATCTGCCAGCCGTCGATCTTGCTCACCTTGAGGATATTGGCGGTGTACTGCAGGGTCTGCGCCGAGACCGGCAGCTTGCCGCTCAGCATCTTGCCGAGGAAGCGAGCCTGCTCCTCCGGACTGATGGCGAGGCTGGAACTGAGCCAGGCCTGGGTCAGACCGTCATGCTTGCCCGGATTGCCGGAGAGATCCCGGTTGCCGTAGTCGAAGCGGTCGACGTATTGCTGGAAGCGCTCCATCCCCAGCCATTCGGTGATCTGCTGGGAGAACCAGACCACCGAGTAGGTTTCCCAGCGGCGCGGGGTAGTGGTTTCGCGCCAGGCGGGTAGCCAGCCGTCATAGCTCGGCTTGTAAGGCAGTGCCGGATGCTCTTCATCAACCAGATAGCCACTGTCGTAACCCATCAGCGCCAGCGGGATCTTGAAGGTGGACGCGGGCGGCAGCTGGCTGGAGCAGTCCCCTTCGCTGGAGAGGGTCTGGCCGTTGCCGTCAGCATAGAGAAAGCAGCCGCTGGCGGCGGAGGCTGGCAGGGCTGCGAGCAGACCGGCAGCCAGCAGGCTGGAGAGAAGCAGGCGGGACATAGCATTTCCTTGAGCAAATGGATGAGAGAAAGCGGCAGTCTAATGCCGCTTTGTGTGGGGAATGTGAAGTTGCGGGGGGACTAGGTGAATGGCAGCCAGAGTTCCGCCAGCGCGCCTCCCTCTGGCCGGTTGCTCAGGGTCAGACGGCCGCCATGCTGGTGGGCCACCTCATGGGCGAAGCTGAGCCCCAGACCACTGCTCTTGCCCTTGTCCGGGCGCGGCAAGGAGTAGAAGCGCTCGAAGATGCGCGGCAGGGCGTAGTCGGGAATGCCGGGGCCGCTGTCGGTGACCCGAAAACAGTAGCCCTCTTCCTGCTGGCTGCCGCTCAGGGTGACCAGCCCGTAGGCGGGAGAGAAGTCGATAGCGTTATCCAGCAGGTTGCCGATGGCCTGCTCCACCAACAGCGGATCCCACTTCTGTTTCGGCGCGCTGGCCAGCTCGGCTACCAGCACCACCTGACGGCGCTGGGCGATGATCTGGCGGGCGTCGAGGGTGCGCTTGCCCAGTTTTGCCGGTTCCACCGATTGGCGATCCAGCCCCTGCCCCGATTCCAGCCGCGCCAGTTGCAGCATTCGCTCGATCAGCTGCTGCATGCGGGCGGTTTCCAGATTGATGTTGCCGATAAAGCGTTTGGCAACTTCGGGGGGCGGCGTTTCGGCCAAAATCTCCCCTGCCCCGCGAATGGCGGCCAGCGGGCTCTTCAGCTCGTGGGTCAGGCTGTGCACATAGGCTTCGATGTAGCTTTTGCCATCGAGCTGGTGGCGCATGGTCTCCAGCGAGCGGCCGAGCCGATCCAGCTCGACGGTGTGCAGCCGTGGCAGCGGTGCCGCCTCCCCCTTGCTGACCGAGTCGGCGTAGTGCACCAGCTTGCCGATGGCGCGGTTTAGCCACCACACCAGCAGGCTGCCGATCAGCAGCGAGATGAGCAGCATCTGACCGCCGGCCCGCAGCAGCTCCTGTTCCCCCCGTTCGATGGCTGGCATCAGGGTGCGATTGGGTTTGGCGACGGTGAGGGAGCCGATGATCTCGGCCCCTTCCCGCAGCGGCGCCGCCACATACATGGTCGAGCTGGCGGCATCATCGGGATCGGTGCGGGTGCTGCGGGCGCCATACTGGCCGCGCAGAGTGCGGTAGACATCGTTCCAGCGGGAATAGTCCTTGCCCAGATCTGTACCGTCGGAGTCGTAAATCACCATACCCTTCTGGTCAGTGACATAGATGCGGTACTCCGCCTGCTGCTTGAGGTGGCCGTCGATCATCGCATTGATGGGATTCTGGTTGAGGCGGGCGAAGGCGCTGGCCAACCGCCCGTTCATCATATTGCCCTCTTGCAGATCATCGAGGGCGAGCGGCGCCAGCAGCTGGGTCATGTCTACCAGAGTATCCTCGGTGGCGCTGCGCACCCCGGGTTTTATCTCCTCGACGAAGATCTCCAGTACAAACCAGGCGGCCAGCGCGAAGATCAGCAGCAGGCCGCACAGCAGTTGCAACCCGAGTCTCATGCCAGCTCCAGGCTGTAGCCCAGTCCGCGATGGGTGAGGATCAAGTTTGCCTCGGGATCATGTTCGCGCAGCTTGGCGCGGATGGTCTTGATATGGGTATCGACGGTGCGATCCAGGCTCTCTTCCGCATCCTGCCACACCAGATCCATCAGCTGCTGGCGGGAGTAGACCCGCCCCGGCGCCTGCATCAGGGTCTTGAGCAGCAGATATTCGTAGCGGGTGAGGGCCAGCGGCTGGCCGCGAAAATGGATGCGGGCCCGCTCTTCATCCAATACCAGCAGGGCGCTGGGCTGGGGGGCGACGGGTTGGCTGCGGCGCAGGATGACACGCACCCGGGCACACACTTCCCGTGGCGAGAAGGGTTTGGCCACATAGTCGTCGGCACCGATCTCCAGCCCAATCAGCCGGTCTATCTCCTCGCTGCGGGCGGTGAGGAACATCAGGGGAATATCGGTCAGCGCCCTCACCTGCTTGCAGAGTTCGAAGCCGCTGATGTCGGGCAGCCCCACATCGAGGATCAGGAAGTCGGGTCGCGTCTGTTCCAGTCGTGTCAGCAACTGTTGGCCCAGCATGAACCACTCCACCTCAAACCCGTCGGTCTGCAGGGCGTAAATCAGGGTGTCGGCGATGCTGGCCTCATCCTCCACCAGCCAGATGACTCTCTTTTGCATGGCATCCTCGTCGCAAATTGGCACCCCATTCTGGCATCGAACCAAATCGGATCCTATTTGCTGTTTTATTTTTCCGAAAAAGGGGCTAATATTTCGATGTTCTTTCGAATCGAAACTTAAAAATGACCAAACGTAATACTCAACAACGCCGCCACACCATAGTGACCCTGGTACAAGAGCAGGGTGAAGTGAGTGTCGACTCCCTTGCCAAACACTTTTCTACCTCCGAAGTGACCATCCGTAAAGATCTGGCGGTACTGGAGACCGGTGGTCTGCTGCTGCGCCGTTACGGTGGCGCCGTCCCTTTGCCGAGCGAGATGGTGGTCGAGATCAACCCTGAACAAGTTTCGAACCGAAAGTTAGCCATTGCCCGTGCGGCGGCCGAGCGGCTGCGTGATCACAACCGCGTCATCATCGACAGCGGCAGCACCACCAGCGCCATGATCCCCATGCTGGGCAACAAGCGCGGCCTCATAGTGATGACCAACTCCCTCAATGTGGCCGGTGCCCTGCGCGAGCTGGAAAATGAGCCTACCCTGTTAATGACCGGTGGCACTTGGGACCCTCACTCCGAATCCTTCCAGGGGCAGGTGGCGGAACAGGTGTTGCGCTCCTACGACTTCGACCAGCTCTTTATCGGTGCCGACGGCATCGACCCGGAGCGTGGCACCACCACCTTCAACGAGCTGGTGGGCCTGTCGCGGGTCATGGCCGAGGTATCGCGGGAGGTCATTGTGATGGTCGAATCGGAAAAGATCGGCCGCAAGATCCCCAATCTCGAACTTCCCTGGTCGAGCATCCATACCCTGGTGACCGACGAGGGGCTGGCCAGCGAGGCCAGAGAACAGATTCAAGCCCAGGGGGTGACGCTTATCTGCGCCCCGGTCACTTGCTGACACGAGCTCTGAACCATCCAACTGACTTTACGATTTGCATCTCAAGGAGAAGTGTATGTGTGGCATCGTCGGGGCTGTTGCCCAACGTGATGTGGCTGAAATTCTGGTAGAGGGCCTGCGCCGTCTGGAGTACCGCGGTTATGACTCAGCCGGTGTGGCCGTGTTCAGCGCCAACCAGCCGTTGCAGCGGGTTCGCCGTCTGGGCAAGGTGGCCGAGCTGGCCAAGGCGCTCGACGAGCAGTCCGTCCATGGTGGTACCGGCATCGCCCATACCCGCTGGGCCACTCACGGCGAGCCTTCCGAGCGCAATGCCCACCCCCACGTCTCCGAGCATATCGTGGTGGTGCACAACGGCATCATCGAGAACCACGAAGAGCTGCGGGAAGAATTGAAGGCGCTGGGTTATGTGTTCAGCTCCGACACCGATACCGAGGTGATTGCCCATCTGGTCCATCACGAGCTGAAGAGCGCCGGCAGCCTGCTGGCCGCCATGCAAACTGCGGTGAAGCAGCTGCGCGGTGCCTACGGTACCGTGGTGATGGACAGCCGCGACGACAGCCGCGTGGTGGTGGCCCGTTCCGGTTCACCGCTGGTGATCGGCCGCGGTATCGGCGAGAACTTTATCGCCTCCGACCAGATGGCGCTGCTGCCGGTGACCCGTCGCTTCATCTTCCTGGAAGAGGGTGATGTGGCCGAAGTGACCCGTCGCGATGTGCATATCTTCGATACCAACGGTAACGCCGTGGTGCGTGAAGAGCAGGAGTCCGAACTCTCCCACGATGCCGGTGACAAGGGCGAATACCGTCATTACATGCTCAAAGAGATCCACGAGCAACCCAAAGCGATCACCAACACCCTGGAAGGGCGTCTGGGCAGCGATCACGTGGTGGTCGAATCGTTCGGCAACGGCGCTCGCGCCATCTTTGACAAGGTCGAGCACGTGCAGATCGTCGCCTGCGGCACCTCCTATCACTCCGGCATGGTGGCTCGCTACTGGTTCGAAGAGATCGCTGGCGTCTCCTGCGATGTGGAGATCGCCTCCGAGTTCCGCTATCGCAAATCGGTAGTGCGCCCCAACAGCCTGCTGGTGACCCTCTCCCAGAGTGGCGAGACTGCCGATACCCTGGCGGCGCTGCGTCTGGCCAAGGAATCCGGCTACATGAGCTCGCTGGCTATCTGCAACGTGCCGGGCTCCTCGCTGGTGCGTGAATCGGATCTGGCTTTCATGACCCGCGCCGGTGCCGAAATCGGCGTGGCCTCCACCAAGGCGTTTACCACCCAGCTGGCTGGCCTGCTGATGTTGGTGGCCTCGGTCGGTCACTGCCGTGGCCACCTGAGCGCCGCCGCCGAAGCCGAACTGGTCAAGGCGCTGCAAGCCCTGCCGCTGCGTATTAAAGAGAGCCTGGCACTGGCCAAGGATATCGAAACCCTGGCCGAAGAGTTTGCCGACAAGCAGCACAGCCTGTTCCTCGGCCGTGGCAGCCAGTACCCCATCGCCATGGAGGGGGCGCTCAAGCTCAAAGAGATCTCCTACATCCACGCCGAAGCTTACGCCGCTGGCGAACTGAAGCACGGCCCGCTGGCGCTGATCGATGCCGAAATGCCCATTATTGTGGTGGCGCCGAACAACGATCTGCTGGAGAAGCTCAAGTCCAACGTGGAAGAGGTGCGCGCCCGTGGCGGTATCCTCTACGTGTTCGCCGATGCCGATACCGGCTTCAAGAGCGACGAGACCATGCGGGTCATGAACCTCAACCATGTGGAAGAGGTGATCGCCCCCATTGTCTATACCGTGCCGCTGCAGCTGCTCTCCTATCACGTTGCCCTGATCAAGGGCACCGACGTCGACCAGCCGCGCAACCTGGCAAAATCGGTGACCGTCGAGTAAGTCACTTTCTTAAATGATAAAGAGCCGCAATTGCGGCTCTTTTTGTTTCGGCTGAGGGGTTACGACAGCCGCAGGTTGGTGATGGTGACCTCGTCGAGGGAGGGCACAATGATGCCGCTGGTGATCCCTTTGGCGATGGCTTGACTGCGGTTCTTCGAGTCGGTCTTGTTGGTCACCTGGGTCAGGTGAAAGTTGACCGTCCGCTCACTGATGCCGAGGATGGTGGCGATCTCCCAGGAGGTCTTGCCCTCGCTTGCCCAGAACAGGCACTCCTTCTCCCGATCCGACAGTTCGGTCAGGTACTTCATCAGGTCAGGCCGGCTTTTGATCAGTTGCAGCGCGGAGTTGAAGATGTAGCTGGCGCAGAATGACAGCAAGGGAACGTTTTCAAACATCAGATCAGAGTTGGACTTCTCCTTGGTGATGAATGAGAGGATACCGTGCTCCCCCTGCGGGGTGTGGAGCGGGAAGGATACGCCGTTGCGCACCCCGAAATCGGCAGCCAGGTTCATCACGTCGCGGCTGGCGCTGGGTAGCCAGGGCGAGTCGCAGTCGAGTTTGTTCCAGAAGATAGGCTGGGTCTGTTTCAGCCCCAGATAGACCACCGGATCCTGGGTCAGATACTGGTTTTCGCTGTAGGCGTCAAACCAGCTGGTCGGACAGTTGTTGAACAGTGCCACGTGGGATTTCTGCATGCTGATGGGGAAAATAATCAACAGCCGGAAGTAATCAAAGCCCATTTGATGACTGAAGCGTTCCAGTTGTTGCTGGATATCGCTGGTTTTTGTTGCCTTGGTGAACTTGTCGATATGTTCCCAGATCGCATCGTTGAGCATGACTTTCTCCTTTTTCGATCTCTATCACACTGATCGAAAAGATTTTTTCTCGTTATTTATATTTGTGCGGTGGCTATTGGCGCCACTTATTCCGTGCGTGTTTAAAAATTATCCTGTTTTTGTGCATAAAGGCCAAGAAAATCCTCTCGTTGCCAGTCCGCCCTGCATTTGAGATAATGATAATAGTTATCATTAGTAAGATGTATTTCAATGAACAAATTATGGGGTGTGGCCCTGCTGCCACTGTCAGTCCACTTTGCTGCCATCGGGGATGAGCTGGTTGCTCCCGTCCTCAAGAACAGCATAGCTGCCGGGAAAGCCTCCCAGCAGCGGGTGGAAAAAGCCGCCGATGCCGCCGTTGCCGCACGACTGGAGCTGCAAAACGCCCAGCTGCAACTGCGCGACCTCGAAGCCTACAACCGTTACATGCAATCTCTGGTGGCCGATCAGCAAAATGAGCTGGGTAAATTGAGCCAGCAGCTGGAAGCGGTGCAAGAGACCCGTCAGGGCTTGATACCGCTGATGTTGCAGATGCAGGCAGATCTGGAACAGCTGGTGCAAAATGACATCCCGCTGCGCAAGGAAGATCGTTTGGCGCGGGTTGAACAGTTGAAAGCGACCCTGGCTCGCGCAGACGTTAGCGAGGCAGAGAAATTCCGTCAGCTGCTGCAGGCCTATCAGATTGAAGCCGAGTACGGCAGCCGGATGGACAGCTATTCCGCCGAGCTGGAGCTGGATGGTGCTCCGCGTCGGGTCGATGTGCTGGCGCTGGGTCGGGTCTCCCTGCTGGCAATGACGGCCGATCGCAGTCAGGCATGGCGCTGGTCTGCCGAGGCTAAGCAGTGGCAAGCCCTCGACAGCCAGTGGCTCTCCCCTATCGCCGAGGCGATGGATGTGGCCGCCGACAAGAAAGTTCCCCAGTTGCTCAATGTCCCCCTCTCTGTCAGCCGTAGTCAGGAGGCCCAATCATGAGAGTCACCATGAAGTGGTTCCCCCTCCTTATTGCCCTCTCCTGCGGTGCCAACGCCGCTGTCGCCGATGAGTGGCAGCAGCAGGAACAGGCTCGCGAACAGCAGGCTCAACAAGATCTGGCATCTGTTTCCAAAGAGCTGAACAGTGCCCGCGCCAAATTGGCCGAGGCCCAGCGACTGAGCAAGGAGTTGGCCGGCAAGTTCGCCAGCAACGAGAAGCAGCTGGTCGAGCTTAACGCCCAGTGGGAGCAAGCCTCCGGCGACATGAACGAGATCTTCGCGGTCACCCGTCAGGGCGCCAGCGATGCGGTCAAGCTGCTGAGCGAATCCGCCGTCGAGGGCCAGTACCCGGAACGTCTCGCCCCGCTGAAAGCCATGGCACAGGATAAACAGGTGCCGGATCGTGCTGCTCTCGCCCTGCTGCCCGCCACGCTGCTGCAGGAGATCCGCGAATCTGGCCGGATTGCCCAGTTCAACGGCAAGGTGCTCGATGCCCAAGGGGCTGCCAGCGAGCAGTCGCTGACCCGGGTTGGCAGTTTTGCCCTGCTGGGGAGCGAAGGCTTCCTGCAACCGACCGCCGAAGGCTTGAGCCCGGTACTGGGTCTGCCCGGTAGCGTGCTCTCTGCCGTTGCGGCTTATCAGGGTCAGGAAGGGGAAGCGCTGCCGCTGGATCCTTCTCATGGCACTCTGCTGGCGATGCTGGCACAGGCACCTACCTTCTGGCAGCAGGTACAGCAAGGTGGTCAGGTCGGCGCCATTATCGTGCTGCTGGCTGCCATCGGTTTGGGAATTGCGGCAGTACGGCTGTGGAGCCTCTCCCGCGAACTGGGTCGGGTGCGCCGCCAGCTCAAGAGCGGCGAGTATCACGCCGACAACGCCCTCGGCCGGGTGCTGACGGTGGCAGACAAACACCCCGAACTGAGCATGGAGACCCTCGAGCTGCGTCTTGATGAGGCGATCCTGCAGGAGACTCCTCGCATGGAGCGCGGCATCGGCATGGTCAAGGTGATCGCGGCCATCGCCCCCATGCTGGGTCTGCTCGGTACCGTAACCGGGATGATCGGCACCTTCCAGGCCATCACCCAGTTTGGCACCGGTGATCCCAAGATCATGGCGGGCGGCATCTCCATGGCGCTGGTCACCACGGTACAGGGTCTGGTTGCGGCCATTCCGCTGATCCTGGCCCACAGCCTGCTGCAATCACGCTTCACCGAGCTTTCCAATGTACTGGAGCAGCAGGTAGCCGGCATTCTGGCCGAGCGCGCCGAGAGCAATAACGGCGGGATGGAGCGAGCAGCATGATGCTCGACATCTGGCAACAGCTGCAGAGCTTCATGGGCCGTGGCGGCCCGGTGCTCTGGGTCATTCTGGCCCTGCTGGTGCTGATGTGGATTTTGATGATCGAGCGGCTGCTCTACCTCAATCTGGGTTTCGGCCCGCTGCAGCAACAGCTGCTCGGCCGCTGGCAAGCCCGCAGCGAGCGCCACAGCTGGCACGCCCGAGCGATCCGCAGCCGCTGGCTGGCGCAGGCGGAGCTGGAACTGAACCGTCATCTGATCTTCATCCGCACCCTGGTGGTGCTCTGCCCCATGCTGGGGTTGCTGGGCACAGTGACCGGCATGATCGGCGTATTCGATGCGTTGGCTGCGGCCAACCGCTTTAACCCGGAGAGCATGGCGGGCGGGATCTCCCGCGCCACCATCCCCACCATGGCAGGCATGGTGGTGGCGCTCTCCGGCGTGTTGTTACTCAGTCGGCTCGAGAGTCAGGCCAAGCGTGCGCTGGCCAAGACCCGGGACGGCCTGCGAGAAGAGAAGGTAATGCAATGAGACGGCAATCCAAACGCCAGCGTGACGAAGTGCAGATCGACATGACCCCCATGCTGGATATCGTGTTCATCATGCTGATCTTCTTTATTGTCACCACCTCCTTCGTGCGCGAAGCCGGGCTCGAGGTGCATAGGCCCCAGGCCAGTCAGGCCAAGGTACAGAAATCTTCCAGCATCATGCTGGCGATCGGGGCTCAGGGTCAGATCTTCCTCGACCGCAAGCAGATCGATGTGGAGCGGGTGCAGGCCACCATCGCCCGTCTGCTGGCGGAGCAACCCGATGCCAGTCTGGTGATCCAGGCCGACGAGCGGGTGCCCCACGGCAAGGTGGTGCGGGTGATGGATGAGGCCAAGGCGGCGGGTATCGCCAATATCGCCGTGGCGGTGGCGCCGAAATGAAATACAAGCTGATGAGCCTGGGGCTGGGGATTGCCCTCAGTCTGGGCATCCTGCTGTTCATGGCCACGCTGGTTGAACCGCCCCAGGGCGAGAAGGTGGCGAGCGAACAGAAGCCCATCGTCATCAATATGCAGAACGAGGTGACCGAGGTGCAGGTACGCGAGCGTCCGGTACCGCAGGAACCCGAGCCTCTGCCAGAGCCTCCCGCTGCATTGGCCTCGACACCGCTGCCGATGCCTGCCGCGGCCCCTTTGGCGGCCGTTGAGCCGAGTCTGGATCTGGTTTCCAGCCTCAGCGCGGTGCAGGTCTATGCCCCCGGTGTGGCGACCAGTACCGCACCAGTATTGAGTGGCAACTACCACGGCCAGCAGCAGGGAGCGGGTATCGGCGCAGGTGACATGCTGATGCCGCTGCAACGGATCGAGCCGGTCTACCCCTATCGTGCCCAGCAGTCAGGGATCGAAGGATTCGTCACCCTGCGCTTTAGCGTGAATGCCGAAGGTGGCGTGCAGGATGTGGAAGTGGTCGAGGCCAAGCCCAAGCGTCAGTTCGAGCGGGCGGCCATTCAGGCGATCAACAAGTGGCGCTATCAGCCGAGACCGGGCGCCACCGACAAGCTGGTGCAAGTCATCACGCTCAAATTCAAACTGGAGTCATAACTATGTTGCGGATCTGGATCTGTCTGCTTGCCCTGGTCGGCCAAGCCTGTCTGGCGATGGAGGTCAGCCCTCACTTCTCCCGTCAGCTTGAACCCGTGATGAAGCTCTATCAGTCCGGTCAGTGGCAACAAGCCCAGAGCAAGGCGTCCGGCCTCAAGCCAAATAGCGATGCCGAGCGTGCCTGGCTGGCGCAGCTGCAAGCCTCGCTGGCGGCCAATCTGCAACAGACCGCCCAGGCGAGCCGTTATGTCGAACAGGCCCTTGCCTATAAAGAGTGGCCCGAGCAACAACAGCTCCAGCTGCTGCGACTGCGCGGCGATATTCAGGCCCAGCAATCCAACTGGTCTGGCGCCATCGCCAGCTACAAGGCGGCACTGGCACTCAAACAAGACGATGGGCTGCGCCTGCGTCTGGCCGGCCTCTATTACCACAACAAACAGTACGGTGACGCTGCCAGCCAGAGCGAACAGTTGTTGAAGAAGGGTTGGCAGAAGCAGGCCGCCATCATTCGTCTCTCCGCCCTCACCGCTCAGCAACGTTATGGCGTGGCGGCCGATCAGGCGGCCGAGTTGATCAGCCACGAACCCAAAGAGAGCAAATGGTGGCAACAGGCGGTATCGCTCAACCTCTCCGCCAAACGTGGCGATCAGGCGTTGGCTCTGTTGCAAACAGCTATTGACAGAAAACTGATGGATGATGCGTCTGCCCGCAATCAGCTGATCCGTCTCTATGCCTGGCAAGGGCTGCCTTATCGTGGAGCCCGTCTGCTGGAAGCGGCCATGGCCAAGGGACAGATGAAGCAAAGTGCTGAAAACCGCCAACTGCTTGCCCAATTGTGGGAAGGTGCCCGGGAGTGGTCACAAGCGGTCGATAGCTGGCAGCGGCTCGCCAACCAGCACGGTCAGCCCAAAGCCGCCATGCGCGCCGCCGAACTGCTGCTGCAACAGGGCAAGACTGATGCTGCAATGACCCAGCTCGCTGCCATCAAGTCGGTGAAGGGCGAGCAAGGCAATCGTGCCAAAGCGTTGCTGGTGCAGGCACACCTTAATAAGGAGCAGTATGCCCAGGCGCTGGAACTGGCCCGAGAGCTGCAGCAGCAGGATAACTGGCAGCAGAAGGCAACCAGCTGGGTCAACTATATCCGGGCACAAAGCGAAGAGTTGAGCAAAAAAGCGGCGTAAAAGAGGTGCCAAGGGGCTGTTTTGGGGCGTTCAGTTCGCTTTTTCAGCAAACGAACGCATTTTTGCAAAAAGCCCTTGTCATCCCGGCGCGGCTCCCTATAATGCGCCCCTACCAGCACGGCGGAACACGCCGAACTGATGAGCCAGCTTCCTAGCGAAGTGGGCGCCGAAAGAAAAGCGAAAACAATCGCTTGACTTTCGAAGTGAGAAGCGTAATATGCGCCTCCTCAACGCGACAAGCGTGACGCTCTTTAACAATTTGAATCAAGCAATCTGTGTGGGCACTCAC
>NZ_JAAKVR010000015.1:0-134017 GCF_049175755.1 Aeromonas sp. 600282
GCTATGTAGCTCAGTTGGTTAGAGCATCGCACTCATAATGCGGGGGTCACAGGTTCGAATCCCGTCATAGCCACCATTAATATTGCGGAAGTGGCGAAATTGGTAGACGCACCAGATTTAGGTTCTGGCGCCCTAGGCGTGAGAGTTCGAGTCTCTCCTTCCGCACCATTAATAGCAGTACCAAACAGACCAGCTCACGCTGGTTTTTTTGTGTCTGAAATTTGCCTCTCCCCAGTTTTTCTCTCGCTCCTCTATTAACCCAGCTCCACGTTAATTCCCGTCCACATCACTCTTCACTGATTCCGAACACTCCTTGCCACTCTTGTCTCCCGGCCATAAAAAAGCGGCCCGCAGGCCGCTGGTGCACACATTCATCATCCCGGTTATCAGAACGGGAAGAACCAGGGGATCGCTACCACGCTGACCGCCATCACCAACAGAGTGAATGGCACCCCGATACGGATAAAATCGGCAAACTTGTAGTTGCCCGGCCCCAGCACCAGAGTATTCACCGGTGACGAGACCGGCGTCATAAAGGCAGCCGAGGCGGCGATGGCAATGGTCATGGCAAACGGATAGGGCGAGACTCCCATCTGCTGCGCCGTGCCCAGCGCAATGGGCGCCATCAATACCGCCGTCGCGGTGTTGGAGATAAAGAGCCCGATCACCGCGCAGAGGACAAACAGGCTGGCCAGCATGACCCGCGGCCCCATCTCCCCCACCGCATTGATCAGACCACCGACTATCAGATCCACCCCGCCGGTTTTTTGCAGCGCCAGCGCAAAGGGGAGCATGCCGACGATGAGGATCAGGGTCGGCCAGTGGATCGACTTGTAGGCACTCTCCATGT
The DNA here is from genome assembly GCF_049175755.1 of Aeromonas sp. 600282. Lineage (NCBI taxonomy): Bacteria > Pseudomonadati > Pseudomonadota > Gammaproteobacteria > Aeromonadales > Aeromonadaceae > Aeromonas > Aeromonas sp. 600282. Next base: position 851 of record NZ_JAAKVR010000015.1, read on the forward strand.
CGATGCAGCGAAACTTGCCCATCAGCAGACAGGCGATCAGCGCGGCAATCACGTTGGGCACCGGATCGGTCACCATCAGCAGGATCATCACTCCAAGACAAAAGAGGGCATGGATCGCCTGGCTGCGGGCGGGAGCCATCTCGTCCACTTCAGCGGGCAACCCCATCAGCAGAAAGTCGCGGCTATGGGTCTGCAACTGTCTGATGTGGCTCCAATTCCCTACCACCAGCAGGGTATCCCCCATCTGCAACGGCTCGTCCACCAGCTTGCCTGCCAGTGCCTCACCGTCGCGGCGCAGCCCCACCACGCTCAGACCATAACTGGAGCGGAAGGTCACCTCACGCACGCTTTTACCCAGAAGCTTGGATTCGGGGATCAGCGACACCTCGGCCATCCCCACCTCCCGCGCCTGATCGGAGAAATACTCCCCGCGCAGGATCATGGGTTCGAGCCTCGCCTCGCTGCAAAACGCCCGCACATCCACCTCGGGGTCTGACATGTCGATCAGCAGCACATCCTTGGCCTGAAATTCACTGATCCCAGACACCGGCACCATCACCCGGCGAAACTTGCGCCAGCGCTCCACCCCGATGACGTGGGCACCATAACGGGCACGCAGTTGCAGCTCGTCCAGGGTGTGACCAATCAGCGGGGAGTCCGGCCGCAGCGCCAGACGACGGGCCCGACCGGCCAATCGGTAGTCTCGGATGAGATCGCGCAGGGTGCGGCGTCCGGTCTGCTTGCCTTTGCCCTCTTCCCCTTCGCCCACCAAGGAGCCGCGCACCAGCAGCATGTAGAGGATGCCCAGCCCCAGGATCAGCACGCCCATGGGGGTGAAATCGAAAAACCCGAAACCATGTATGCCGTGGCGCATCAGCTCGCTGTTGACCACCATGTTGGGCGGTGTGGCCACCAGCGTCATCATGCCGCTGATCAGCCCGGCAAAACCGAGGGGCATCATCAGGCGACCGGCCGGGATCCCCATCCGGTTCGCCACGCTCAGCACCACCGGGATAAAGATGGCCACCACTCCGGTGCTGCTCATCACAGCCCCCAGACTCGCCACCGCTACCATCAGCAGCACCAGCAGCTTGGTCTCGCTGCTACCCGCTACCTTCACCAATGCATCCCCCACCTGATAGGCGATGCCGGTGCGCACCAGCCCCTCACCCACCACAAACAGGGCGGCAATCAGAATAACGTTGGGATCGCTAAAGCCCGCCAGCGCCTCCGGCAGGGTGAGGGTGCCGCTCAGCACAAACAGGATGACCACACCAAGGGCCACCACGTCCATGCGCACCTTGTTGGTCATAAAGAGATAGATGGCGCCAGCCAGCAGACAGAGCACCCAGACAAGCTCGGAATTCAATGCAACCTCCTGTTATCACGTGATTCTCCTCCCGGAGAGTGGACTCTATCAGACCACAGCCACGGCGCTATCATCTTGCTACATATCAATAAAGTCCGGCCCACCGGGGCCCCATAACTCATCACTGCTGGAATAACCGGGCAGCAGTGGCGATTTCTTTGATATGGGCCAAGCCCAAGGCGGACAAAAGTCCTGCCCCTCCCCCCCCTCACCCCTTAGAATGGCGCCCTCGCATACTAACCCTCATGCCCAAGGATCAGAAAATGAGCATATTCGAGCTGTTCAGCATCAATAACACGCTGGTGACCATACCGCTGGGTGGCGGCTATGCCATGTCATGGATTGAAGCCATCGGCACCCTGTTCGGGCTGGCCTGTATCTGGTTCGCCAGTCAGGAGAAGACCATCAACTACCTGTTCGGTCTGATCAACGTCAGCCTGTTTGCCATCATCTTCTTCCAGATCCAGCTCTACGGACTGTTGATGTTGCAGCTGTTCTTCTTCTGCGCCAACGTCTACGGCTGGTACGCCTGGACCCGCCCGGCCAACGATCAGGGGGATACCCTGCAGATCCGCTGGCTCAGCAAATCCAAGCTGATAATGACCGCCGCCGTGAGCGTGCTGGCCATCGCCCTGCTGACCCGCTATATCGACCCGGTCTTCGCCACCCTGGCGCGCACCTCGGTCTCCCTGCTCAACCTGTTTGGTGCCAACCTTGCCATCCCCGAGCCCTCCCCCGATGCCTTCCCGTTTTGGGATGCCAGCATGACAGTGCTCTCGGTGGTCGCCCAGATCCTGATGACCCGCAAATACGTGGAGAACTGGATCCTCTGGGTCGTCATCAACATCATCAGCATCGGTGTCTATGCGGCGCAGGGCGTCTACGCCATGTCGCTGGAGTACCTGATCCTGCTGTTTATCGCCGCCAACGGCACTCGCCTCTGGGTGATTGCCGCCAAGCGCCAGCCACAAGGTCTGTAAGCCATGAGTCTGTTACCCCATCTCCAGTGCCGCCACAACCAGATTGCCGAGCGGGTGGTACTGTGCGGCGACCCGGCCCGGGTCGATCGCATCGCCAGCCAGCTCGAACAGTGTGAGGTGCTGGGGCAAAACCGGGAGTTTCGCCTCATCAACGGATCCTATCAGGGGCAGCCCATCACGGTTTGCAGCACCGGCATTGGCGGCGCGTCGGCCATCATAGCGCTGGAGGAGCTGGTGCAAGCCGGTGCCCACTCGCTTATTCGGGTCGGCTCCGCCGGTGCCCTGCAACACGACATCGGCCTTGGCGACCTTATCGTGGTGGAAGGGGCGGTACGCAATGAGGGCGCCTCGCAGGCCTATCTGCCCGCCGAGTACCCCGCCTGCGCCGATATCTGGCTGCAGGCCGCCTTGCTCAACCATGTGGCAACCGGCAGCCAGCCTCATTGGCACGGGCTGGTACGCTCCCACGACAGCTTCTATCGAGATGATGAGCAGGAGGTGTGCCGCTACTGGCATGCCCGTGGCGTGCTCGGCGCTGACATGGAGACCGCAGCCCTGCTGACCGTGGGTCGCCTGCGCAAGGTGCGGGTTGCAGCCGTGCTCTGCAACGTAGTGCTGTTCGAGCAGGATGTGCAGCAAGGGGTGGCGGATTACGCCAGCGCCGAACAGGCGATGATGGCCGGTGAGCAGCAAGCCATCGCGGCCGCCCTCCACGCTCTGGTGCAATAAAGCGCAAACCGTTAACTGCGGCACATCCGCTACCGTGCGGGCTGGTATCCGGCCCGCACTCTTGCTAGCCTCATGGCCCTCGTCATCCGGTGCGACAGGCAAGTCATGCAGCAACAGCCCTACCCCCTCGGCCGTTTTCACGCCGAACTCCAGCAGCTTGAACCCCGCTTTGCCGCGGCGCTCGACGCCTGCACCCTGTTTCTGCGCCGTTACCTGCCGGGCGAATTGATCATGCGGCAGGGGGAGCAGAGCGAGCAGCTCTATCTGGTCGAACGTGGCCGGGTCTCCCTCAACAGCACGGTACACTCTGGCCGCCGCTTCCAGCTCGGCGAGATTGAGTGTCACAGCCAGATCTTCGGTGAGATGGAGTTCTTCAGTGCCACCCCGGTGCAGTGGAACGTGGTGGCCGAGACCGAGCTGGACGCCCGAGTCATCTGTGCCCACAAGCTGGCCCAGCGGCTGCTGGCAGAACCTGAGTTGACCCTCTTTTTCGCCGCTGCACTTGCCAGCGACTATCTCGATACCCTGGAGATCACCACCAGCCGGCTGCTCCACCCCATTGCCTACAACATCGCCTATGAGCTGTGGCGAGAACGCCAGCGCACCCCCATGCTGGGATCGCGCAAGCGGGCCCACGAGGCGGCCCGCTTTGGCACCACAGAGCGGGTCTACCGCCGCGCCCTCAAGGAGCTGGTCGAACAGGGCATAGTTGCCGACGGCAGCGATGGCCCTGTTATCGCCGATCTGACCAGGCTGCGCGCCTATCTCGACCTTTGATTTCCATTCACCTCATTTCGATTAACCCTGTCAGGAGAGAGCCATGTCTACCCATCCCGAATTCACCTTCTTCAGCCGCTTCGTCGCCGATATTCAGGCGGGCCGCAAAACCATCACCATTCGCGACGAGAGCGAAGCCAACTGGCAGCCTGGCCAGCGGTTGGCGCTGTTTACCAACCCGGAGCACCAGCCCTTTGGCACCATAGAGGTGCTCTCGGTCAAGGCGGTAGCCTTCGATGAACTGAACGACGAGCACGCCCGTCAGGAGAACATGACACTCCCCGAGCTCAAACAGGTGATCCGCGATATCTACCCCGATATGCCGCCGCTCTATGTGATTGAATTCAAACTGATTGCCTGAGCCGGATTTGGCCATTGCCGAGCGATGTGTTAATAGTGTCCTCTTTTGAATCATGGAGGTGACCCGAGTGTTTGAGATAGCGAGCCTGAAAGAGGGGATGATGCACGGGGTCGAGCTGTTCCAGCTGCTGCTGGAGATCATCTCCATCGCCTGTGTGGTCATTGGCCTTGGCAAGACCCTCTGGCTGGCGGCAAGAGTGCGGGATCACCAACCCGGCTTTCCGCGCATTCGCCTCTGTTTTGGCAGCTGGCTTATTCTGGCGCTGGAGTTCCAGCTGGCCGCCGACATCCTGGCCACCACAGTCGCGCCGAGCAAGGAGGAGCTGATCCGTCTTGCCATCATCGCGGTCATCCGTACCTTCCTGAACTACTTCCTCGGCAAGGAGCTGGAGGCACAAGCGGAACACCAGCAGGAGCAGCGCAGCGAGCAGGTCAAGGCAGCTCAATAACCTGTATTCCTGCAGAGTATCAGTGCTAAGTGCCGTGTCATCCCGACCATAGCCGTGGCCCGGGATGGCACCTTTGTGACCCTCCCCTCACTTTTGGCAATCAGCCAATAATGGAACCCTTTTCAAGGCTTCCCCTGCCCTGTCGAGGGCCCGCGCATCTGCGTAAGATAGAAATAACTCCTCCCCAACCGGCCACGCTGATGAACCCGCATCCCCTCCACACGCCCGATATCGACCTCGAGAGCCGCGTTATTTACCAGATCTACCCCATGAGCTTTCAGGACAGCGATGGCGACGGCATGGGCGATATCAACGGCATCCGTCAGCGCCTCGGTTATCTGGCCACCCTGGGGGTCGATATGCTGTGGCTCACCCCCATCTATCGCTCCCCCAAGCGGGACAACGGCTATGACGTGGCGGACTACCGAGCCATCGACCCCGCCTTCGGCACCCTGGCCGAGATGGAGCAGCTGATAGCCGAAGCGGCCACTCACGGCATCGGCATCATGATGGATATCGTCGCCAACCATACCTCCACCGAGCATGAGTTGTTTGTGAAGGCGCTGGCCGGTGATCCCCGTTATCAGGACTACTACGTATTCCGGGATCAAGCCTTTGTCGATGCTCACCCCATTACCTCGATTTTTGGCGGCAGCGGCTGGCAGTATGTGCCAGCGCTTGATCGCTACTACCTGCACAACTTCGATGTGAGTCAGGCCGATCTGGACTGGGACAACCCGGCGGTGCGTGCCGAAATGGCAGAGGTGATCAACTTCTGGCTGGGCAAAGGGATCAAAGGGTTTCGCTTCGATGTGATCGACATGGTGAGCAAAGAGTGGGACCGACTGGCCATGAGCAACGGCCCGCACCTGCACGACTATATCCGCGAGCTCAATGCCGCGAGCTTCGGCGGCAAGGGGATCATTACGGTGGGGGAGACCTGGGGAGCCGATCTCGCCCATATGCAGCGCTACTCCAGCATAGATGGCAGCGAGTTCAGCATGGTGTTCAACTTCGAGCATCTGGGGCTGGGCAGTGACAAGTGGTCATCCCGCTTCGATCCCCTCGCCTTCAAGCGAGCCATGGCCCGCTACCAGCAAGGGCTACACGGGCGTGGCTGGAACAGCCTGTTTCTCGGCAACCACGACCTGCCCCGCGCCGTATCACGCTTTGGCGATGACAGGCCAGAGTGGCGTGAAACCAGCGCCAAGCTATGGGCCATGGTGCTGCATATGATGCAGGGCACTCCCTTCATTTATCAGGGGGAGGAGCTGGCTATGACCAACCGCCACTGGCAGCCGGGCGAGCTGCGCGATGTGGAGGCGCTCAACTACCGCGCCAGCCAATCGGGGCTGGATCCTGCCGAGCTGAGTCGGCGGCTCGATGCCATCGGCCGCGACAATGCCCGCACCCCGATGCAGTGGGACGCTGGCCCCCACGCCGGTTTCAGCACCACCACGCCCTGGATTGCCATCAATGCCAACCACGTCGAGATAAATGCTGACGAGCAGCTGGCCCGCCCCGACTCGCCGTTTCACTGCTATCGCCAGCTCATCGCCCTGCGCAAGGCTCACCCGGTCATTCGCCACGGCAATTTCGAGCTGCTGGATGGGGATGATCCCGAGCGCATCAGCTATCGCCGCCACTGGCAGGATCCGGCCAGCGGAGAGCGACACACCCTGCTGCTGCTCGCCAATCTCACGGCGAACCCCTTGCCGATGCCCCACTTCGACAAGGTGACAAACAAGATGCGGTTGCTGCTGGCCAATTACCCAAGCGAACCACTGCCACACTTCGCCCCTTATCAGTGCGCCATCTGGCTGCAAGTGGAGCAGGGTTAACCCCGTGCTGACGGGCCAAAGCAATGGCCCGTCAATCGCCACCCCACCGGCTACCAGCAGAAAATCACGCACCCACTCGGCGGGATTAAATTAACCACTATTACTGACTTATTAATTGATTATTTATCCCGTTTGATACGCTCTCATTGCCCCTCTTACTATGCCTGCGACCTATCCATTGCCGATGCAACTATCGGCCTTCAAACTGGCATAGCAAAGTGGAAAACAGATGATCACCACAGACGGGAATAACGCAGTCGCCTCGGTGGCGTACCGCACCAGCGAAGTCATCGCCATCTACCCCATCACCCCCAGCTCGGCCATGGCTGAGCAGGCGTCCGCCTGGTCGAGCGAGCGGGGCCTGAACCTGTGGGGCGACGTGCCTCGCGTGGTGGAGATGCAGTCGGAAGGGGGCGCCATTGCCACCGTCCACGGCGCACTGCAGACCGGTGCCCTGGCGACCTCGTTTACCTCGTCTCAGGGCTTGCTGCTGATGATCCCCAACCTCTACAAGTTGGCGGGTCAGCTCATCCCCTTCGTGCTGCACGTGGCGGCGCGCACCGTGGCGACCCATGCCCTGTCGATTTTCGGCGATCACTCGGACGTGATGGCGGTACGCCAGACCGGCTGCGCCCTGCTCTGCGCCAGCAATGTGCAGGAGGCCCAGGACTTTGCCCTGATCGCCCAGGTAGCCAGCCTCAACAGCCGGCTCCCCTTCATCCACTTCTTCGACGGCTTTCGCACCTCCCACGAGATCGCCAAGATAGTGCCGCTCGATGACGACACCCTGCGCGCCCTGCTGCCCGCCGAGGCGATCCGTGCCCATCGGGAGCGGGCGCTGACCCCAGACAAGCCGGTCATTCGCGGTACCGCCGCCAACCCGGACACCTATTTCCAGTGCCGGGAGGCCACCAACCCCTGGTATGACGATGCGTATCGCCATGTGAGCGAGGCGATGGACGCCTTCGGTGAGCGCACCGGCCGCCACTACCGGCCGTTCGAATACGTGGGTCACCCAGAGGCCGAGCGGGTGCTGGTGCTAATGGGTTCCGCCATCGGTACCTGCGAGGAGGTGATCGCACGGCTGATTGAACAGGGCGAGAAGGTGGGGCTGGTGAAAGTACGCCTCTACCGCCCCTTCTCGGCCGCGCACCTGCTGGCGGTCATTCCGCAGAGCGCCCGCAAGATTGCGGTACTGGATCGCACCAAGGAGCCAGGCGCCCAGGCCGAGCCCCTCTATCTGGACGTGATGAGTGCGCTGGCCGAGGCGGTCAGTCGGGGAGAAAGAACCAGCCTGCCGCGGGTCATCGGCGGGCGCTACGGCCTCTCCTCCAAGGAGTTCAACCCGGCCTGCGTGCAGGCCATCTTCGATGAGCTGGCCCTGGATAACCCAAGGCCGCGCTTCACCGTCGGCATCTTCGACGACGTCACCGGCCTCTCCCTGCCGCTGCCGGCCCTCGATTATTCGAGTTCCGACCTTGGCAACCAGCACAAGCTGGAGGCACTGTTCTACGGCCTTGGCAGCGACGGTACCGTGTCGGCGGCCAAGAACAGCATCAAGATCCTCGGCAACCACACAGCCCTCTATCCTCAGGGCTATTTCGTCTACGACTCCAAGAAGGCGGGCGGCCTCACCGTCTCCCACCTGCGGGTCGGCGAGCGGCCGCTGCAGTCGGCCTACCTGGTGGACGAGGCGGACTTCATCGGCTGCCACCAGTGGCAGTTCATCGACATGTACCAGATGGCGGAGCGGCTGAAGCCCGACGGCATCTTCCTGCTCAACAGTCCCTACGACGCCGAGCAAATCTGGCAGCGGCTGCCCCAGGAGGTGCAACAGGCCCTGCTCCAGAAGCGTGCGCGCCTCTACACCATCAACGCCGCCAAGATTGCCCGCGAGTGCCAGCTCGGCAACCGCATCAATACCGTGATGCAGATGGCCTTCTTCCAGCTCAGCGCCATCATACCGCCGGCAGAAGCGACCGAGCTGCTGCGCCAGACCATCGCATCGAGCTATGGCAGCAAGGGGCAGGCGCTGGTGGAGCGCAACTGGCAGGCCCTGGCCGCCACCTGCGAGGCGCTGACTCAGGTGCCGCTGCAGGCGCTTGACCCCACCAGCCACCAGCGCCCGCCCGTGGTATCGGCCAAAGCCCCCGACTTTGTTCAGACCGTCACCGCCGCCATGCTGGCGGGGCTGGGCGACAGCCTGCCGGTCTCCGCCTTCCCGCCGGACGGCACCTGGCCGGTCGGTACTACCCGCTGGGAGAAGCGCAACATCGCCAAGGAGATCCCCATCTGGGAAGCGGAGCTCTGTACCCAGTGCAACTACTGCGTCGCCGCCTGTCCCCACTCGGCCATTCGCGCCAAGGTGGTAGAACCGGATGCACTGGCCGCTGCTCCCGCTACCCTGGATGCGCTGGATGTGAAATCCCGTGACATGCGCGGCCAGCAGTACGTGCTGCAGGTGGCGCCGGAGGATTGCACCGGCTGCAATCTCTGCGTTGAGGTGTGCCCGGCCAGGGATCGCAGCAACCCGGATCGCAAGGCGATCAATATGGCTTCGCGCCTCGATCACCTCGACGAGCAGAAGGCCAACTACGACTTCTTCCTCGACCTGCCAGAGCGCAGCGCCGAGCAGCTGGAGCGCATCGACATCCGCACCTCCCAGCTCATCTCGCCGCTGTTTGAATACTCGGGCGCCTGCTCCGGCTGTGGCGAGACCCCCTATATCAAGCTGTTGACCCAGCTCTATGGCGATCGGCTGCTGATTGCCAACGCCACCGGCTGCTCGTCCATTTATGGTGGCAACCTGCCTACCACCCCCTACACCACCAACGCCGACGGGCGTGGGCCGGCCTGGGCCAACTCGTTATTTGAAGACAACGCCGAGTTCGGACTGGGGTTCCGTCTTACCGTCGATCAGCACAGGGAGCGGGTGCGCCGTCTGCTGGCGAGCCTCGGCGACACCATACCGGCAGAGCTGCGCGAGGCGCTCGGCGATGCCACCCTGCCGGTTTCCGAGCAGCGGGCCCATATCCAGCAGTTGCGAGCGCTTCTGCAGGAGAGCCAGACCCCGGCAGCCCAAGAGCTGGCTCGCGATGCAGACTATCTGGTGGAAAAATCGGTCTGGCTCATCGGCGGCGATGGCTGGGCCTACGACATCGGCTTTGGCGGGCTCGACCATGTGCTGAGTCTGGGGGAGAACATCAATGTGCTGGTACTCGACACCCAGTGCTACTCCAACACCGGCGGCCAGCAGTCGAAGGCGACGCCACTCGGTGCCATTACCAAGTTTGGCGAGCAGGGCAAGCGCAAGGGGCGCAAGGATCTCGGGGCCAGCGTGATGATGTATGGTCACGTCTATGTGGCGCAGATCTCCCTCGGTGCCCAGATGAACCAGACCGTGAAGGCGATTCAGGAGGCGGAAGCCTACCCGGGGCCGTCGCTCATCATCGCCTACAGCCCCTGCGAGGAGCATGGCTACGACATGGCCGAGAGCCACGAGCAGATGAAACAGCTGACTGCCACCGGTTTCTGGCCTCTCTACCGCTTCGATCCGCGCCGCGCTGACGAGGGCAAGTTGCCGCTGGCACTCGACTCGCGGGCACCCAATGCCTCGCTGGCCGAGACCTTGCGCCATGAGCCCCGCTTCCAGCGGCTGGAGCGCCAGCTGCCGGAGGTGGCCAGCCAGCTCTATCAAGAGGCAGAGCAGGAGGCCAATCGCCGCTTCGCCTGGCTGAGCCAGCTGGCGGGCAAGGAGAGTCCGGCGCAGGAGTAACCTGAGAATGGCTTGATGGCAACAGCCACTCTATTCGCCAAATAACAATCAGGGCTCCCCGCGGGGAGCCCTGATGCTAGCTATGGTGAGCCTATGTCGGCGCAGGTCAAATCAGGCGCTGATAGATGCCAGCTCGTGGCGCTTCAACGCCAGCAAGGTGATGAGCAGCGCCAGTGTGGCGATCAATGCCATGCCGATATAGGTTGCGCTGAAGCCCGGGGCCAGCAGACCGGGGGCGAGTCGGCTCAGATCGCCATCGCTGCCGGCTGGCAAGCGCAAGTGGAACAGCATGGAGCAGATAGCCACGCCAACGGCACCGCCTAGCTCCCGCCCGAAGTTGAACAGCGACATACCGATGCCGCGATCCTGCCGTGGCAGGGCATTTTGCACCACCACCGAGAGGGCGGGCAGCACCAGACCCAGACCAATACCGGCAAACCCGAGGGCCAGCTTGACCCAGGCATCGAAGTGGATCTGCCAGAGCGCCACCGCGGCCAGCGCAAACCCGACCGCAACAAAGCTCTTGTAGTGACCGGTACGGCCAATCAGCTTGCCGCCGACAAAGGCGCCGGCAGTGATGCAGATCATGAAGATGACCATGATGGCGCCGCTCTCGCTGGCGCTCAACCCCTTCTGCCACTGCATCTGCAACGGCAGATAGACCAGCACGGCAAACATCAGCAGCTGGGAGAGCATCACCAGCAGCACGCTCACCAGATAGCCGGGCAACCGTGCCAGATGGGCAGGCAATATGGGGTCGTGGGCGCGCCGCTCAATCAGAATCAGCAGCAGCAATGCAACGCCCAGCGCCGCCGAGAGCCAGACGGCGGGCAGCGCCGCCTCCGGCGAGAGCAGCAACAGGGTGAGCGTGGTGACGGTAATCAGCAGAGCCGCCCCCTTCCAGTCGAAGCGACTGTGGCGACGCACGTTGAGTTGCTTGAGGTTGCGGTTGATGAGAAAGACTGCCAGCGCCCCGAGCGGCAGATTGATCCAGAAGATCCAGCGCCAGCTGAGCTGCTCGGTGAAGTAGCCGCCGAGCAAGGGGCCAGCGATGCTGGAGACCGCATAGACCGCCGAAATGTAGCCCTGATATTTGCCCACCTCCCGCGGCGGAATGGTGTCGGCAATCACGGTAAACGCGAGGGCAATCAGACCGCCGCCCCCCAGCCCTTGCAGCACCCGCGCTGCCAGCAGGGTCTGCAGATCCTGGGAGAGGGCGCAGGCCACCGAGCCCGCCAGAAACAGGCCGATGCCGATATTGAGCATCCGCACCCGGCCAAAGAGATCGCTCAACTTGCCGTAGAGGGGCAGCACGGCGGTGGCCGCCAGCAGGTAGGCGGTGACCACCCAGGTGAGGGCGGCACCGGCATGCAGCTCGGCGCCAATCATGGGCAGCGGGGTGGTGACTATGCTCTTTTCCAGTGAACCGAGCGCAATCACCAGCGCCACACTGGAGAAGATGGTTTTAGGGGATATTTTCGAGGTCATAAGCGGACTCGCTGATCTGATATGCCAAAGTATCCGGCAATGAACGGATTATTGTCTCACAAATCAGCAAGAGATAGAAAAAACGGCGGCCACAATCTACCCAACCATGAAGCCGATCCCACAAAGTGCCGACCGTTTCTGCTAGCCTGCTCTATTTGATTCGAGGAGCCCCCATGAGCGAGCGTGAGCAGTACGGGTTTGATCACTACGATGCCCTGATTTTCGATATGGATGGCACTTTGGTAGATTCCATGCCCCTTCATCTGGATGCCTGGGAGCTCACCTGCGCCGAATTCGGCATCCCCTTCGAGCGGGATCAGCTCTATCAGTACGGCGGCATTCCCACCCGCAAGATCATCGCCATGCTGGCCGAGCAGCAGGGGCTGACGGTGGATGTCGAGGCTTTTACCCGTCGCAAGATTGCCCTCTACATGGCCCATATCGACAAGGTCAGCGTCTTTCCCAAGATGTGGGAGCTGGTCAGGCACTATCACGGCAAGGTCAAGATGGGGATTGGCACCGGCTCACCGCGCAATCAGGCGGAGGCCATCCTCAAAAGCACCGGACTCGATGCCTATATCTCTGTGGTGGTGAGCGCCGATGACGTCATCAACCACAAACCGCATCCCGACACCTTTTTGCGGGTGGCCGAGCTGCTCGGCGCCAATCCCGCCAACTGTCTGGTATTTGAAGATACCCGGATCGGGCTTGAGGCTGGCAAGGCGGCGGGGATGGATACTCTACTGGTAATGGAAGGCGAACTGCACCAGAGGTAGATCGCAAGCGGACAGCGGCAACATGGCGCCACCTCAATGGTGCCATGATGCTGTTCAACTCGCGGATAAAGGGTTCTCCTGCAAACAGGAGACGAGCGTCGGCCCGGTGGCAACTGTCAAGGAGAGTGCATCGACCATGGCTTCCTCCTTCCATGCCTGATGCTGGCGCAGCAACGCCAGAGCTTCAACCGGCGTATCTGCAAAGATGGGGGCCGCCATGGCGGCAAATCCCTGCTCAACCAGTTGACGACGCTCATCGCTATAGCGCGGGGCATTGGCATCGAGATAGGTAAGCGCCTGGCCCAGCGTGAAAAAGTGATAGTTGGGCATCGAATGACCCTCAAAAATAAAGTGCCATTCTACTCCTTTCTGCTCCATTTCCAGCCTTAAACCCTTGTCCATCCGGTGATCTCGTTCACATTTTTGTTAACAATCCCACAGACAACCATGCCACGGCAGCTGGCCTCGCCCGCGACCCTTTCATCCCTGGCAGGCTGTAGACTACAACCGGCGCAGAGAGCCCGATCCATAGCGCTGCGTCGAGCCAACGTCATCCTCTCTTGACCATGCCGCACCCGGTCAGCCGATATATTGCCAACCCTGGTCACCTCGATATGGGACCACTGGGCTGTGTCACGCATATTTCACCAGATATATAAAAAGATAAAAACGCTCCGAATCTGGGCCAACCGTCAGCCTACCGATAATTAACAAGCATCCCCCATGCAAATATTTGAATTATATTCCAGCCACATCTTTAACTACTGTTACAGTAATCTCTGCTAGCATATTTTTGCGCGGCAAGATAGATGACTAAAAAAACATAAAGTACATATCTATGCACAATAAAATCGTTTGATGGCAGCTTGATGCATCGCATTAACCCTTTCTTTACACTCCTTCACTGCCAAGGTATCTGCCCCAACCCCGGCCTGGACTGGACTATTGCTCGATGCATGGCCATTGGCGGACAAACAGGTGACTATTCAGCATGAATTGAATAGCAATCACATTAAATTTGCACCCATTGAGCCATCTCATAGAAATGCAATCAGCGGTTTGCAACCCCTGATAGCCACTCATAGAATCGCAGCGTCTGAAATATCTACCCTGTCCTCTTCTCCCTTATTCCTCTCAGTAATTGAGTGGATCACAAATAATAACCGGGGATGCCGCCGCTGGCGCAGTGGCCGTGGCGTACAACAAGATGGGGTAAACCTGTACCTGAATGAACAACAAATATTAAAAAGAGGCATATCTATGAGTGGCACCATCATCAAGTCGGCAAGAAATACCCCCCATGCACCCCAGGATCTGGGTCCCTGCACCCAAACGGTGGCGTTTTCTCATTACAACAATATCTCGGCCCAGCTGCCGGTCGATCCGGCCACCGGCAAGATGGTGAGTGACGATGTCACCGCGCAGGCCAGACAGTGCCTGAGCAACCTCAAGGCGATCATCGAGAGCATCGGCCATGTGATGGACGATATGGTCAAAGCGACCATCTTCCTGAAAGAGATGGCGGATCTGGAGGCGGTCAACGCCGTCTATCGCGAATTCTTCCCGGGCTATCTGCCGACCCGCACCACCCTCGCCGTCGCCGCCCTGCCGCTGGGCGCACTGGTGCAGATCGATGCCATCATCTCCAACGGCGAAGGTACCTTCCCACAAGATCCTTGCCCGCTGGTGAAGCTCGCCCGCAACAGTGACAAGGCGCCGCACAATCCGCTCTCCACCCATACCGTGGCCTTCTCCCACTACAACAATATCGGTGCGCAACTGCCGGTCGAGGCCGCCTCGGGCCAGCTGGTTGCCGGTGGCATCAAGGAGCAGGCGGGTCAGAGCCTGCGCAATATCAAGGCGGTGCTGGAGAGCATCGACGTGCCGTTTGACGATATCGTCAAGGTTACCGTCTATCTGACCGATCTGGCCGATCTGGAGGCCGTCAACGAGGTCTACACCACCTTCTTCCCCGACTCCGCCATCGCCCGCGCCGTCGCCTATCTGCCCGCCCGCTCTGTGGTCAGTGCCGCTGCCCTGCCCATGGGGGCACGGGTGCAAATGGATGCGGTCATCTCCCACGGTGACGGCACCCCGCCACAACTGGTGGAAGACCGTCACAATCTGGTGATCCGTGCCCGCAATACCGACAAGGCACCGCGCAGCCCCTTGCACACCCAGACCGTCGCCTTCTCCCACTACAACCATCTCTCTGCCCAACTGCCGATTGACCCCGCAACCGGCAAGATCCTGGCTGGCTGCATCAAGGAACAGACCGCCCAGTGCCTGAGCAATATCAAGGCGATTGTGGAGAGCATCGGCCATGTGATGGACGATATCGTCAAGGTCAATATCCAGCTCGCCAATATCGCGGATCTGGATGCGGTCAACGCCGTCTACACCAAATACTTCCCGGGTTATCTGCCTGCCCGCACCGTGATTGGCGTGAGCGAGCTGCCCGCTGGCGTCCTGGTGCAAATTGATGCGGTAATGTCCAATGCGGAAAGCACCCCGCCGCAGGTGTAATGTTGCGGGAAATAAAAAAGAGACCGGCTGATGGCCGGTCTCTTTTTACATGCCAGACAAAGGGATGGCCCCTCAGCCCTCGATATCGCGGTTCCTGATCGCCACTCTGACCGCCTCTGCCGTGGTGGCTACACCGAGTCGACGGCGGGCACTGCGCAGATGGTTCTCGACCGTGCGCACCGAGAGCTTCAGGGTGGTGGCGATGTCGGCATGGCGCCAACCCCGAGAGACCCACTCCAGCACTTCGCGCTCACGACCAGTGAGGCCGCGCTCGTGGCCCGCTACCGGCATCTCCATCAGGCGACGAGCTGCATGAAAAGCTGCCACCGCGATCAGCGCAAGGCCAACCCGAGCGGGAGCGCTGGCATCGATCTGATCACCGCCAAAACTCATCGCCCCCTCCAGTCCCAACGGCCCATAGACGGGTACCTGCAAGCCATGTCGGCCCGGCACTTCGGGCTGGCGAACGATACGGTACTGCTCACCAGAGGCGCCAACCGTTTTGCTCCAGAAGAAGGGCTGGTCTCGCTCCCTGATATGCATCGCCATCGGGCACTCGCGCATATAGGCATGCAGGTCGACCACCTCACCGCTCTCCAGCCACGCCCCCTCCAGCCAGTAGAGATGCTCGACCACCCCCTCCTCGCTGGCGCTGATGGAGAAAAGCGCAAAGCGGTGATACCCCAGCGGGGTGGCAAAGGCGCGCACCAGTTGCTGGATCTCCTCCAGCCGCTGGCACCCTTCCAGCGCCACCGCGACCTGCAATGCATTCGCTGGCGATGACGACAACCTCATCGCTTGGCAACCGCCTCCAGCAAGGTGGTAGCAGCCAGCTTGCCGAGGTTATTGCCCGCCAGCGGGCTGTCACCGGTCAGCAGATTGCGATCCCGGCACACCTCTCCCGAGATGCCGTTGTTGACGATCTCGAAGCCAATCTCTTTGAGCTTCTCGCCAAACTTCCAGGTGAGGTGGCCCGGCATATAGCCAATTGCCGGGGTCTGGGCATCCAGCTCGTCGGGGAAGGCGCAGATCTTGTAGCCCGCGAAGGTCTCTGGATTGGCCACCGCCAGCAACGCAGCAGGCCCGTGACAGAGGGAGATGATGAAGCGATCGTTGGCCATCGCCCACTCCAGCAGCGCTTTCACCTCGGCACTCTGCGGCAACCCCATCAGGGCGCCGTGGCCGCCGGGAATAAAGACGCTGATATAGTCCGAGTCGGCGGCCAGCGCCTCTTTCAGCAGATCGGCCAGCTTGGCCGGTTGGCGGAACTGCGCCTGATATTTGGCATAGAGCCCCAACACCTCTTCATCTTCGCCGGGCATGGCCCACCACTCGAACTTGACCGGATTGCCGGAGAGGGTGGCTACGTCAAAGGCAAAGCCCGCCTTGTCGAGGTGATACATGGGCAGCAGGGTTTCGACCGGATGGTTGCCGGTGGAAAACAGGGTGCCGTTGTCGGTGGGCAGATAGCGCTCATCGGCCCCGATCAGCAGGATCTTCCAGCGCCCCTCCCGATAGGGAGCGGGATAGTCGGCCCCGGCAAGGTCAGACTTGCGCGAGGTGAACTGGCTCAGGGAGTAGGGCGACGGGAAGAAGGCATTCTGCTCTGCCGGATCCGGGGTCGGTTGTTTATCGTCAACAAGCATGTCGGTCATGGCTCAGGCTCCAGTAGTGGTGGACTCGGTCTCACAGTATTGACTGTCAGAGACCAAGTAAATGAGGGTTTTCCCTCAACCGCCATGACTATGGCAAGAGGTGTGACCACGCTGCGACAAAACCTGAACAGAATCCCCGCCAGACTTAGGCCATCGCGGCAAATGCCCTGACGATGGCATCCATGACCGCCCTGACCCGCGCGGCATGCTGCACATCCTGATGGGTCACCAGCCACACATCGTAGGATTGCTGTAACTGCCGCTCGGGCCAGACCCGCACCAACCCGGCTTGCTCTGCGAGCGGAACCGCTACCTCGCCAAGCCCCAGCCCCATCAACAGGGCCTGACGCAGCATCAGGCTGGTATTGACTCCCGCGGCGACCGTGGCCCCCTCGGCCGCCTCTTCGAGCATCATTGGCGAGCGAGCGCTCTGCCAGTGGGGCTCATACACCACCAGCGAATGGCCCGCAAAAGCGGTGCCCGCTTCGGGAATGCCATGGCGAGCCAGATAGTCGGCGGAGGCATACAACCCGACCGGCCAGGAGGCCAGCTTGCGAATAATCAGGTCGGGATTGTCCGGCTTCACCGTCCGGATCGCGATATCCGCTTCCCGCAGGGACAGATTGACCACCTGGGTCGAGGTATTGAGGATGACCCTGATATCGGGATAACGCTGATGCAGCTCGGTCAGAGCCGGTATCAGGAAATCCATCCCCAGGGTGTCTGTGGTCGCCACGCTGACCTCCCCAACCAGGCGGTTGTCGACCCCTTGCGCCGCCCGCACAAAATCAATGGCCGCCAGCTCCATCTGCTGGGCGCTGGCCAGCACTATCTCTCCGACATGAGTCAGCACATACCCTTTGGATGTGCGGAGAAACAGCGTGGCTGCCAGACGATGCTCCAGTGCGGCAATCCGTCTGCCAATGGTGGCCTGATCGACCCCGACCACACGGGCGGCGCCCCTCAGGCTCCCTTCCCGATGCAACGCCAGAAAAATTTTCGCATCATCCCAGTTCATCACGACTCCCGATTGAAATGCATTTTTGCATTACAGGTGAGGGATAATACTGCGTTTATTCATCAGCAATCTCCACTATCTTGGTGCTCATCCCATCCGGGGAACCCCATATCACCTCGTTACAAGGAGCCGCTGATGCATAACGCCTATTCCATTCCCGCCACCATGAGCGCGGTAGAGATTACCCAGCCAGGTGGCCCCGATGTCTTGCAACTGACCACCCGCGCCACACCGGCGCCCAAGCCCGATGAGGTTTTGATCCGGCACTATGCGACCGGCATCAATGGGCCGGATGTGATGCAGCGCAAGGGGCTCTACCCGCCTCCGGCAGGGGCATCGGATATTCCCGGGCTGGAGGTCGCCGGGGTCGTGGTCGCCAAGGGGGAGCTGGTGACCCATCTCAAGGTTGGCGACAAGGTCGCCGCGCTGATTTCGGGTGGCGGCTATGCCGAGTACAGCGTCGCCCACCAGAGCAATGTCCTGCCCCTGCCGCCCGGATTGAGCTTTGTCGAAGCCGCGGCGCTGCCGGAAACCTTTATGACGGTCTGGTCAAATATGTTTGAACGGGGCCAGTTTAAAAAAGGGGACATTATCTTGATCCATGGCGGCGCCTCCGGTATCGGCACGACCGCCACCATGCTGGCCAAGGCATTTGGCGCCGCAAAAATCATCACCACGGTCGGCTCACCCGAGCAGCAGGCCGCCAGCATCAAGCTGGGCGCGGATGTGGCCGTGCTCTACAAGGAGGAGGATTTTGTCGAGGCAGTGCATGCCGCCACCGATGGCCATGGCGCCGACATCATTCTCGATATCATTGGCGGAGAGTATGTCACGCGCAACTATGCGGCGGCCGCCATCAATGGTCGCATAGTCCAGATCGGCATTATTGCGGGCGCCGCCCCCAATCTGGATCTGTTTCCCATGCTGCAAAAGCGGCTGACCCATATCGGCTCCACCCTGCGCTCGCGTACTCCGCAGGAAAAAGCCGAGCTGATTGCCCAGCTGCAAACTCATGTCTGGCCATTTATCGAACGCGGCGAGGTCAAACCGCAGGTTTACCAGACCTTCCCGCTGGATGAGGCCGCCGCCGCCCACCATTTGCTGGATTCAGGCCGCCATATCGGCAAGCTGGTATTAACCATGGCACCCTTGTCGTCAGATTGATAAGGCCCATAGTGGAGCAGGCCGAGGTGGATGCGGTGATATCCAACGCGGAAAGTACCCCGCCGCAGGTTTAAGGTTGCGTTAAATAATAAAAAGAGACCGGCTGATGGCCGGTCTCTTTTTATGTAACAGGAAGGGATATTACTTTTATGGCTTCGACGTAAAGAACGCGAACGTCCGATTACGCTTCGCTAATCGAACCTACGAGCTCACCCACCTTTATGTATAATACTGTTCATAATTATCATTAAGAATGAAAATGCTTCATTTAGAAAGAAGAGAACTATCGCAACTACAATGCCACCCACAATTGTTTGCATTAACCAATGAAGCGTTTCTTTATCTTGCCGATAGAACTTTAAATTTGGAAACAAACTATTCAAACCCCATAAAATGGCTTGATTAATATACCCCCATAGATTTGAAAATATTAATATTAAAAACAGAAAAGATAGTACAAAAGGGTTTTCCATTTCTATCTGACGGGAAATAATATTCGCTCCCCATAAACTCAATATAAAACCGAGACTAACACCAATTATTTGAATACAGAGCTGCGTCCATACAGACCTTACCCATGCATTTTTGTTTTTATATTTACTCAAAGCATCGTGTATGGCAGAGAATGATGCATCGACTAAGTCTTTATCATCAGAAGTTACTGTGAGAAAACAGTTTGCCTGATCTCGATTATCTAAGCGTAACTCTAAATATGTTCCTATTTGCCTGTTGGAACTTAGACTCTCTCCTGTATCGATGGTTAACAATATACGTTCAACATCCTTGCCAAGTTGAAAGTAATTCAATAAATCTTCAATACTAAAAACTCTATAACCTTTGTTATCAAACCTGATAATACACGTAAATATAGCCTTTTTCCCATCAGTATTATTCCCGGCAGCATTATTTATAGCCATTGTTCGCTCTAGAAAAACACCTCCTAATTGAGAAAGACAATCTGCATCAATTGTAATATTAGAAATACGCTCATCTCTGAGATAACATGCCATTGCGCCCCCTATTATTAAAACCGTGTTATACATCAGGCCTATAACACCATCAATTTACATCACCACTTGTAAACTCAATTTAAGTGTATATATCATACGCATAAATAATATAACTAAAAATATTTCAAGTTAATTATTTATATTCACAATATCTCTTAAAAAATCTAAAAAAAATACCCCCTATCTTACGATGGGGGGCGTTTTCTTATTCCGGATATTGGGCCAGAGCGGCCCAATAGTCAGCGATTACAGGGACTCTGCGGTCGCAACCACGTTTTCTACGGTAAAGCCGAATTCCTTGAACAGCAGCTCGGCCGGTGCAGACTCACCAAAGGTGGTCATACCGATGATCTTGCCGCCGAAACCGACGTACTTGTACCAGTAGTCGGCGATACCGGCTTCGATGGCTACACGCTTGGTGACGGAGGCCGGCAGGACGGACTCTTTGTACTCGGCAGACTGGGCGTCAAATACGTCGGTAGACGGCAGAGAGACCACGCGCACGGCACGGCCCTTGGCAGTCAGCTGCTCATAGGCGGCAACGGCCAGTTCCACTTCGGAACCGGTGGCGATCAGGATCAGCTCGGGAGTACCGGCGCAATCCTTCAGCACGTAACCACCCTTGGCGGTGTCAGCCAGCTGCTGGGCAGTACGGTCCATCTGGGCCAGGTTCTGACGAGAGAAGATCAGAGAGGTCGGGCCGTCGGTACGCTCGATGGCGTGTTTCCAGGCGATGGCGGATTCAACCTGGTCACACGGACGCCAGGTGCTCATGTTCGGAGTCAGACGCAGGGAGGCGATCTGCTCAACCGGCTGGTGAGTCGGGCCATCTTCACCCAGACCGATGGAGTCGTGGGTGTAAACGAAGATGGCGCGCTGCTTCATCAGGGCGGCCATGCGCAGGGCGTTGCGGGCATACTCCATAAACATCAGGAAGGTCGCGCCGTAGGGGATGAAACCACCGTGCAGGGCGATACCGTTCATGATGGCGGACATGCCGAACTCGCGTACACCGTAGTGGATGTAGTTGCCGGAGGCATCGTCGTTGGTCAGAGACTTGGAGCCGGACCACATGGTCAGGTTGGAAGGCGCCAGGTCAGCAGAGCCGCCCATGAACTCCGGCAGCAGCTTGCCGAACGCTTCCAGAGAGTTCTGGGACGCTTTACGGGTCGCAATCTTGGCCGGGTTGGCTTGCAGGGTTTCGATGATCTTGGCGGATTCGGCAGCCCAGTTGGCCGGCAGTTCGCCAGCGGTACGGCGCTTGAATTCAGCAGCCAGCGTCGGGTGAGCGGCTTCATAGGCAGCGAACTTGGCAGCCCAGTCGGCTTCCAGTGCAGCGCCCTTCTCCTGAGCGTTCCACTCGGCAGCGATATCGGCCGGGATAACGAACGGCGCGTGGTCCCACTTCAGGAAGGCACGAGCAGCGGCGATCTCGTCGTTGCCCAGCGGTGAACCGTGGCAGTCGTGAGAACCGGATTTGTTCGGGGAGCCGTAACCGATGATGGTGCGGCAGCAGATCAGGGTCGGCTTGCCGGTCTCGGCCTTGGCGGCTTCGATGGCGGCATTGATGGCTTCCGGGCTGTGACCGTCAACAGCCGGGATAACGTGCCAGCCGTAAGCTTCGAAACGCTTGACGGTGTCGTCGGTGAACCAGCCTTCAACGTGACCGTCGATGGAGATACCGTTGTCATCCCAGAACGCGATCAGTTTGCCCAGTTGCAGGGTACCTGCCAGGGAGCACGCTTCGTGGGAGATACCTTCCATCAGGCAGCCGTCGCCCATAAAGGCGTAGGTGTAGTGGTCAACGATGTCGTGGCCCGGCTGGTTGAACTGCTCAGCCATGGCTTTTTCGGCGATCGCCATACCCACGGCGTTGGTGATGCCCTGACCCAGCGGGCCAGTGGTGGTTTCCACGCCCGGTGCATAGCCGTACTCCGGGTGACCCGGGGTGCGAGAGTGCAGTTGGCGGAAGTTTTTCAGATCGTCGATGGAGAGGTCATAACCGGAGAGGTGCAGCAGGGAGTACAGCAGCATGGAGCCGTGGCCGTTGGAGAGAATGAAACGGTCGCGGTCGGCCCACTTGGGGTTGTTCGGGTTATGTCTGAGGTGGCTACGCCACAGCACTTCGGCGATATCCGCCATTCCCATGGGGGCGCCCGGGTGACCGGAGTTGGCTTTTTGAACGGCATCCATACTCAATGCACGAATGGCATTGGCAAGCTCTTTACGAGAAGGCATCTGAATCTCCTGCGATTGCTTCATTTGATGGCCAAGATTAAGGCGCGTTATTGTCCCAGCAGGGCGCGCGGCGTGCAAATATTATCTGGATGAATAAAGTGGCTTTGGGAGGACAATCGCTTTTCTTGCCCTCTATTGACCAAAGCAACCAGAGAAAAACGTTTGATTTCCATCCCTTTTGGGATAGGAGAGCACCGCTTGTGACCCATTGGACACTGCGCGACAAAATAGTGCTGGCAATCACGGGGGGCGCTAATTAAAATAGACGTCCAGATGTAGATACCTCTACACCATCCCATTCATCCGGTTATTGCCGTGGCGATAACCCAGACAAGCTGAGACTCTTATCATGGCAAAGCTGTTTACTTCCGAGTCGGTCTCCGAAGGCCATCCCGACAAGATTGCGGACCAGATCTCCGATGCGGTACTGGACGCCATCCTCAAGCAAGATACCAAGGCACGCGTTGCCTGCGAGACTCTGGTCAAGACCGGTATGGTCATGGTGGCCGGTGAAGTAACCACCTCTGCCTGGGTTGATATCGAAGAGATCGTGCGTGATACCGTACGTGAAATCGGCTACACCCACTCCGACATGGGCTTCGATGCTGACTCCTGCGCCGTGCTGAACGCCATCGGCAAGCAGTCCCCGGACATCAACCAGGGCGTTGACCGCAGCGATCCGCTGGAGCAGGGCGCTGGCGACCAGGGCCTGATGTTCGGCTACGCCACTAACGAAACCGACGTGCTGATGCCGGCCCCCATCACCTACTCTCACCTGCTGGTGAAGCGTCAGGCTGAAGTGCGCAAGAACGGCACCCTGCCGTGGCTGCGTCCGGATGCCAAGAGCCAGCTGACCTTCGCCTACGACGACGCAGGCAAGATCATCGGTGTCGATGCCGTGGTGCTGTCTACCCAGCACGCCGAATCCATCAGCCACAAAGATCTGGTTGAAGCGGTACGCGAAGAGATCATCAAGCCGGTGCTGCCGGCCGAGTGGGTCAACAAGGACACCAAATACTTCATCAACCCGACCGGCCGTTTCGTTATCGGCGGCCCGATGGGCGACTGCGGTCTAACCGGTCGCAAAATCATCGTCGACACCTACGGCGGCATGGCTCGTCACGGTGGTGGCGCCTTCTCCGGTAAGGATCCGTCCAAGGTTGACCGCTCCGCTGCTTACGCCGCCCGTTACGTTGCCAAAAACATCGTTGCCGCCGGTCTGGCCGATCGCTGTGAAATCCAGATCTCCTACGCCATTGGCGTGGCCGAGCCGACCTCCATCAGCGTCGAGACCTTCGGTACCGCCAAAGTCGCCGAAGAGCTGCTGGTCAAGCTGGTGCGCGAGCACTTCGAACTGCGCCCGTATGGCCTGATCGAAATGCTGGATCTGAAGCGCCCGATCTACCAGGCTACCGCTGCCTACGGTCACTTCGGTCGTGACGAGTTCCCATGGGAGCAGACCGACAAGGCCGAACTGCTGCGTTCCGCCGCTGGCCTGTAAGGCTCGCTGTTGTGATAAAAGGGGAGCCTGGCTCCCCTTTTGCTTATCCGCCATTTGACGAGATGTTGATGTCTGCCACCCCTTCCCAGCTTGTCGCCCTGCTGCAACAACGCGTAGAAGCCTGCTTTGTGCAGGCCGAGGCGCGCCTTGGCCGCACCTTCCCCCGCCCGCGGATCTACTGCAACATGCGGGGCCGGGCGGCGGGATCGGCGCGGCTGCAAACCTGGGAGCTGCGCTTCAACCCTGCCCTCTATCAGGCCAACCAGCAGGCGTTTCTGGATGAGGTGGTGCCCCACGAGGTGGCCCATCTGCTGGTTTATGCCCTGTGGGGTGACGGGCGCGGCAAAAACCGGGTGCTACCCCACGGCCGCCAGTGGCAATCGGTGATGCGGGAGGTGTTCGGCCTTGAGCCCAGAACCACCCACAGCTTCGATCTGGCGGTATTGGCCCAGCGCACCGTGCCCTATCGCTGTCACTGCCAGCAGCATCAGCTCTCTATTCGCCGTCACAACAAGGTGGTGCGTGGCGAGGCCCGCTATCACTGCCGCCGCTGCAAACAACCGCTGGAGCGGGAACGGCCGGAGCCAGAGCAGTAAGCCAGCTTGTGTCGCGCCCCTGTGGTAGGGTGCCCGCCATCGTTCGTCAATCATCCCGTTTGCAAGGAATCCCATGCGTTTCATCTCCTCCCTCGCCCTGACCCTGCTGGCCGGTTTGCCGCTGCTCAGCGCCCCCCTGCACGCCCAGACCTTTCGCGAAGCCAAGCAGGATCTGGTGAAGCTCTATCGCAGCCAGACTGCGGTCACCACCTTCTACTGCGGCTGCGACATCGACTATCAGGGCAAGAAAATGAGCCCGGATCTCGCCAGTTGCGGCTATGAGCCGCGCAAGCAGGCCAAACGCGCCGCCCGCATCGAGTGGGAACACGTGGTACCGGCCTGGGAGTTCGGCCACCAGCTGCAGTGCTGGCAGGATGGCGGCCGCAAAAACTGCGAAAAAGCGAGCCCCGAGTTCAACAAGATGGAGGGGGACATGCACAACCTCTTCCCCGCCATCGGTGAGGTGAACGGCGATCGCGCCAACTTCCGCTTCTCCGACTGGAACGGCAAGCCGGATCAGTACGGCCAGTGCCAGATGCTGGTGGATTTCAAGGAGCGTCGGGTGCAGCCGCCCAAGGGGCCGGTACGGGGCCAGATCGCCCGCGCCTACCTCTACATGAGCGAGCAGTATGGGCTGCGTCTGGCAGCGCAACAGCGTAAACTGTTCGAAGCTTGGGATCGCCAGTACCCGGCAGAAGGCTGGGAGTGCGAGCGTAACCGCCGCATCGGCAAGCTGCAGGGCAATACCAATCCCTTTATTGAAAAGCAGTGCCAATAACCCCATTTGACCAGGGAGGGGGATCGCCCCTCCTATCATGAAACTCTTTCCTTCTGCCGCGTGAGCCTTGCTCGGCGCAGGATATAAAGGGTTTCCAAGCAAGAGACTGACTAGCAGACATGCGTATTCCACGTATCTATGAACCGGCCACCCTGCAAGTTGGCCAGACCATCGCCCTGTCGGAAGACGGCGCCAACCATATCGGCCGGGTACTGCGCATGCAGCCGGGCCAACAGCTCGAGCTGTTCAACGGCGATGGCAATCAATATCCCGCCACCATCGCCAGCGTCGGCAAAAAGTCGGTGGAAGTGACCATCGACAGCTGCGATACCCAATCGGTGGAGTCACCGCTGGCCATCCACCTCGGTCAGGTGATCAGCCGGGGCGACAAGATGGACTTCACCATCCAGAAATCGGTGGAGCTGGGCGTCACCTGCATCACCCCGCTCTTCTCCGAACGCTGCGGCGTCAAGTTGCCGGCCGATCGACTGGAGAAGAAGCGCGAGCAGTGGCAGAAGGTGGTGATCAGCGCCTGCGAACAGTGCGGCCGCAACGTGGTGCCCGAAGTGCGTATGCCGATGGAGTTGGACGCCTGGCTGGCGGAAGAGACCAAAGAGCTCAAGCTCAACCTGCACCCGCGTGCCGAGTACAGCATCAACACCCTGCCCGTTCCCGAGCATGGTGTGCGCCTGCTGATTGGCCCGGAAGGGGGCTTGTCGAGCGACGAGATCGCCCGTACCGTGCAGGAAGATTTCAAAGAGATGCTGCTGGGGCCGCGGGTGCTGCGCACCGAAACTGCCGCCCTGACTGCGATCACTGCGCTGCAGTGCCGCTTTGGCGATCTCGCTTGATACTATCGGCCGCATCAATCAGCCCCATGGCTGCATCGACGCAGCCGCAAGCGGCCGATTACGCTGCGCTAATCGACCCTACAACCCTATCGAGCCATTAAAAAGGAACAGCGGATGACCATTAAACTCGGCATCGTGATGGACCCCATCTCGGCCATCAACATCAAGAAAGATTCCAGCTTTGCCATGCTCGAAGAGGCGCAAAAGCGCGGCTATGAGCTCTTCTATCTGGAGATGAAGGATCTCTACATGGAAGCCGGTCGCGCCTTTGGCACCATGCGCCCGCTGACCGTCAAATATGACTATGCCGACTGGTACACGCTGGGCGAGGTGGTGGATCAGCCCCTCTCCAACCTCGATGTGATCCTGATGCGCAAGGATCCGCCGTTCGACACCGAATTTATCTACGCCACCTACATGCTGGAGCGGGCAGAGGATGAGGGTTGCCTTATTGTCAACAAGCCGCAGAGCCTGCGCGATGCCAACGAGAAGCTCTACACCGCCTGGTTTGCCGAGCACACCCCGACCACGCTGGTGACCCGCCGCGCCGACAAGCTGCGCGCCTTCCACGCGAAGCACAAAGACGTGATCTTGAAGCCCTTGGACGGCATGGGCGGCGCCTCCATCTTCCGCATGAAGGAGGATGACGCCAACGTCGGGGTGATTATCGAGACCCTGACCGCCCACGGCAGCCAATACTGCATGGCGCAGACCTATCTGCCCGCCATCAAGGATGGCGACAAGCGGGTGCTGGTGGTGGACGGTGAACCGGTTCCCTACTGCCTCGCCCGCATTCCGGCGCAGGGTGAGACCCGTGGCAATCTGGCGGCCGGTGGCCGTGGTGAAGCGCGTCCCCTGAGCGAAGCCGACTGGGCTATCGCCCGCGCGGTGGGCCCGACGTTAAAAGAGAAGGGCCTTATCTTCGTCGGCCTCGACATCATCGGCGATCGGCTGACCGAGATTAACGTCACCAGCCCGACCTGCATTCGCGAGATTGAAGCGGCCTTCGATGTGCACATCACCGGCATGTTGATGGATGCCATCGAGCGTCGGCTGGGCAAATAATCGCTAGGCAGGCTAACCGGCCTGTTCAGGGGTAACCCGTCCCTGACAAGCCCGGAAACAGAGAGGGAGGCCCAGCGCCACCCTCTCTGTTTCAAGGCAATCCGGAAAGAGGCGGGATCTCGCCCAGCCCAAAAAGCGGTTTTTCCCATGGGGATCAACTGCCATAATTGACCTCAAATACCTTTGCACTATTTGGCCTCTATGCAAACACTGCAAAATCACTTCCTGCTTGCCATGCCAAGCCTGACGGATCCCTACTTCGAGCGCTCGCTGGTCTATCTGTGCGAGCACAACGAAGAGGGCGCCATGGGACTGGTCGTCAACATTCCGGTGGAGATGTCGCTGGAAACCATGCTGACCCAGCTCCAGCTCAATCCGCCCAACAACCCGGAGCTCAAGCAGCCGGTACTGCAAGGGGGGCCGGTTCACGCCGATCGCGGCTTCGTGCTGCACAGCTTCCGCCCCGGTTTCAACTCCACCCTGCAGGTGGGGGATGAGATGATGGTGACCACCTCCAAGGATATTCTGGAAACCCTGGGTACGAGCGAGGCTCCTGCCCATTGGCTGGTGGCCCTTGGCTATGCCGGCTGGAGCGCCGGGCAGCTGGAGCAGGAGCTGGTGGACGGCGCCTGGCTGGTGATCCCCCCCAATCCGGCTCTGGTGTTCAAGACCCCCATTCACAAACGTTGGCAGCAAGCTGCCGCCAGCATAGGGGTGAACCCGGTTCACCTCTCCAGCGACATCGGCCACAGCTGATCGGCTGGCCCGCTCCGCTCTCTATTTCGAGGATTTATCAGTTATGTCATCACGCAGCATCATGGGCTTTGACTATGGCACCAAGAGCATTGGTGTCGCCATCGGTCAGGAGCTGACTGGCACCGCCCAGCCTCTGCGCGCCCTCAAGGCCAACGACGGCATCCCCAACTGGGACGAGATTGAGAAGCTGCTCAAGGAGTGGCAACCGGACCTGCTGGTGGTCGGTCTGCCGCTGAACATGGATGGCACCGATCAGGAGATCACGGTTCGGGCGCGCAAGTTTGGCAACCGGCTGCATGGCCGCTTCGGCAAGCCGGTGGAGTTCAAGGATGAGCGACTCACCACCACAGATGCCCGCGCCCGCCTGTTTGAGCGAGGTGGCTATCGCGCGCTGGAAAAAGGCAGTGTGGATGGCGTCTCGGCGCAGCTGATCGTCGAAGCCTGGATGGAAGAGCAGTACAACTAAACCATCAATAGCAAGGCAAGGGGCGCCTTGCCCTTGCCTTGTCTCGCACTATCCTCCCCTCATTACGCCTGTGATTGACCCGCGACCAGCCCTTCGGCTTCGGTCGGCGTCGCATTCATCATCCGGTTGAGCCAGGGCACCATCAGCCCCATCACTACCGCAATCAGCAGAGTCGCCATCCCGATCTTGCCAAACACACCGGTGTAAATGGGCAAGGTTTGCAGCGGATCCGTCATCCCTTGCGGCACGGCGGTAAAGGTCGCCACATAGCCACCCAGCAGGGACGCCATCGCCTGAGTCAGGAACCACATTCCGAGAATGAAGCCCATCAGGCGTTGTGGCACCAGCGCGGCGACCATCGCCAGTCCCAGCGCACTGATCATCAGCTCTCCCAGACTCTGGAACAGGTAGATAAGCACCATAAACCAGGGGGAGGTCAGCCCCTGCTCATCGGCAAACCACCAGCCGGATGCCGCCGCCGTCAGAAATCCCAGCGAGCAGAAGAACATCCCGAGGGTGAACTTGAGCGGCATGGTGAGATCCCGCCCCTTGCTGCCCATCCGAGTATAAATCATCGCGAGTACCGGACTGCCCACCACCACCCAGAAGGGGTTGAGCGCCTGGAAGCTGACCGGGTTGACGCTCATGCCCAGCATCTCGTGATGCATGTTGTTGATGGCAAAGAAGTTCAGTGAAGTCGGCATCTGGGCGTAAAGCACATAGAAGAGCACCGCCTCCAGCATTAGCACGAAGGCCACATACATCTTGTTGCGACCCACTGTGTCAAGCCTGAATGCCTCGCGGAAGAAGAAGATCACCACGGCGATGGTCACCGTCATCAACACCATGTTGGCGATCACCACGTGGTGCATCAGCCAGGCACAGAAGAAGACCATAACCACCGAGCCCGCGATTACCAGCAGCAACTTGCTGTAATTGAGCGGCAGGTGATCCGGCTCGGAGCCAATATCCTTGACCATATTGCGGCAGGCAAAGAAGGTGAGCAGCGCAATAATCAACCCCACCCCGCACAGGTTATAGGTCACGGTATAGCCGTAGTGATCGGCAATCACTGGCGCGAGCGAGAGGGAAATAAGGGAGCCTATATTGATCGACATATAGAACAGGGTAAACGCCCCATCCAGCCGCGGATCTTTTGGCTGGTAGCATTTTGACAGCAGGCTGGCCGGATTGGCCTTGAACAGACAGTTACCAACTGCAATGGTGCCCAGCGCATAGAAAATCAGGTCGGGATTGTAGATCGACAGACCGGTCATAAAATAACCGACCACCAACACGATAGCCCCGAGCACCATGGTGCGCTTGGTGCCGAGCACATGGTCGCCGACATAGCCACCGACCGAAATCAAACCATATACCAGTGCCGAGAAGGCGCCGAAAGTAATAAAGGATTGCTCTTGGGAAAATCCCAGTTGCTGTACAAAGAAGACCGCCAGGATCCCCTGCACGCCGTAATAACCGAAGCGCTCCCAGAGTTCGACGAAAAATATCATGAAGAAGGGTTTTGGTTGTTGTAACAACCCTGTGGATGCTGTTGCTGGATGCATATTAAGCTGCCTTTGCTGAGATTTATTTTTATTCATCTGGTGGTAGCTACCGCACTATTTTTTGTCCGTCATTGCCATAACGGTAAGCGCAATCAGCCTGCCAATCTGGCTATTTTCGGGCGTACGCAACCCGTTCGATGAAGGTGTTTTTCATCTAGCCGGTTTCAATTACGGGTTATCGGGGGATGGTGAACAACATCGCGCTATGCGATTACCGGCGCCAGGCGCTACTTTTGCTGCATCCCTTCACTCAAGCCGGTTTATCAACCTTGATGCTTATTCCCCTCTGCTCCGTCACTCATGGCTGGTGGCCAGATAGCCGGAGCATGATACGGCCACAGACGACCTGTGGGGGTGGCTAACTCCGTGCTCCACTGGCAGTCCCCCTACGCAGGCGCTATCTAACCCCGCCATTCCAAGGTGGGTCATGCTATATCACTGCAAATACAGGAACTTAATGGTCGATCACACTTTAAAAGTGACCATTAGTGAAGTTTTCTAATGAAACCACATGAATTTTTTTCGTGAAAAGAGCTTCACTCGAGATGTGCAACCAAGGCCAATCTGTGCATGAAGAGAGTTGAATGGCACACAGCTTGAACCCGAACTCGGCACTTAAGTCGTGCAAAAGCCCACTCATCCGGGCGATACGACAACAAAAAGCCGGAGCAGATGGCTCCGGCTGATCGATGGGCACCGTCACGGCCACATTAGCGTGGCGATTCGTCGTTGTAGAGTCGCCGGATCTCGTTGCGCAGCCACATCACCTTGGCATCCTGATTGTGCCGTTTGTGCCACAGCAGGATGAAGGCGATCTCCAGCTGGGCGTAGAGCTTCTCGGGTAGCGGCAGCGGCATGGCGATCAGATTGCCATGATGCCGACTGGCATAACCACCGCAGTAGGAAGGAGCCACCGCAATCAGTTCGTGGCTCGACTGGGAGGCAATATGCAGCGCCTGCTCAAAACTGGAGACCATGATGGGTACCTCCCGCTTCAGCCCCTCGTCCTCCAGCAGGCTGTCGAGGGCCCAGGTATCGTTCGCTTCCCACACCATGCTGATCTGGGGGCAGGCCAGAAAATTCTCCAGCGACCACTTCTGCTCCAGCAGGGGGTGATCCTTGCGCAGGAACACCACCGGGCGATCGGTGAACAGCACCTCGTGATCGATGTAATAAGGCAAGCGGTTGACCTTGGCCAGGGAGCGGCCATGGGTCTCGCGGGCGCAGAAGCCGAGATCAGCATCGCCATTGACGATGTCGTTGAGGGAGTGGTGATCCCACCCCAGCATCCTGACCACCGAGTTGGGGTACTTCTGGTAGATGGTCATGGGCAGATCGCTCAGGAAGCTGATGTAAAAGGGGGACTCCATCACCAGCGTGAAACGGGCACCGTCGGGGATCGCCTCGCTATTGAGCGAGGTGATGCTGTCGGTGAGCTGGAACCAGACCTTCAGCTCCTCCTCCAGGGTCAGGGAGAGGTTGGTGGGCTGCAATCCCTGCCGCACCCGCACAAACAGGGGATCGTCAAACCACTCCCGCAATTTGGCCAGAGACTTGCTCACCGCCGACGGAGTGACACAGAGCTTTTTGGCCGCCCCTGCCACACTGCGCTCCTGCATCAGGTACTTGAAGACCACCAGCAGGTTCAAATCGAGTTCACCCAGATTGCGCATATCCCCTCTCATCTTCCATCAGCCCTGCGACCGCACTTCACGAAGCGCGAGCCATGGTAACAGCCCTTTGACAGCCAGGTAACTGAGCAGTGTCAGCAGCAGAGCGCAGATCAGCATCTCGGTCGGGGCAAAGCCAAGTTGGCCCAGCAGCCAGATGTAGAGGCCGGAGAGGCTGATCTGCATGATGCAGAGCACGGCACTGGCGAACGCCACATTGTGCTGGCAACCATCGAGCGCCTCCCCCATCGCCACCCCGAAGCCACAGGAGAAGCCGACACAGACCAGCGCAAACCCCGGCAGCAACAGATGGATATCGCCCCCCGCCTGCCAGTTGCCGATCAGTGAGCACGCCGCCAGCAGATAGGAGAGATGAGACACCGCCAGCACTTTCTGTTTGCCCAACCAGCGCAACAGCAGGGGCGTCAGGAAGGAGGTGGACATACTCACGCCGGCCATCACCATCATCACGATGGAGTACTGCTCGGTGGTGAAACCAAACTCCTTCATCAGGATCAGCGGCGAGATGCTGACATAGACCAGAATGGCGGTCACACTGGCACTGGTCAGCAGGGAGAGCAGCATAAAGCGCGGGGAGCGCAGCAGGGCAAAAGGCAGCGCTGCGCCACTGTCCGGTTGCCGGGCTGGGCGGGTCTCCTTGAGCAGCAACAAGTTCACCAGACCGCTGACGACAGCCACCAGCGCCATCGCCACGAAGATCCCGCGCCAGTCAAAATGGGACAGGATGAGGTAACCGAGCACCGGCGCCAGCACCGGGATCACGCAGATCACCCCGTTGATCATCGAGAGCGCCATCGCCAGCCGCTCCTGACTCAGCACATCCCGCAGCACGGTAAAGGTCATGATATAGAGCGCCCCGGCCCCGACCCCCTGCCAGAAACGGCCGAGGTAGAACTGGGTGATCCCTTCGGCATGACCCGCCACCAGCGAGGCAAGGACAAAAATCAGCGCGCCTCCGAGCACCACCCAGCGCCGCCCGAAGCGATCGGCAATCATCCCGCCCAGCAGCACGGTGGCCGCCATGCCAAACAGATAGATGGAGAAGGCGGTGTGGATCTGCACCTCGCTCGCCTGCAAGGCATCGGCAATCTGGGGCACAGCGACCAGATAGAGATCGATCCCGACCGGATAGAGGATGATCATCAGAAAGGCGCACAGCAAAAAAGTTCTCATGGAGGCTCCGTAACAGAAATCTGGCCCCTGTTCGGCCAAAAGCGCGACAAACAGCAGGCAAACTGGTGACTATGCGGAGCACTATAGGAGGGGGCTACCACCACACCTAGTGAAGAGATGGCGATCTATACATTCCAAAATGGAAATATTGTTTCTATCGGTGTGCTATTCAGGCAACTAGATGGACAAGCCGCCGGGCAGAAGAGCACCGTGAGCTGAGTAAAAATAAACGCGATAAAAAGTGCACCGGGTACAATCCCGGCGCACTCGCTTGCGGTAAAACGCAGCCCCCGTGATTAGTCGGCCAGCTTGCTCAAAATGGCGTAGGCCGCCTTGATCCGGGCATCATTGGGATAGTTGCGGTTGGCCAGCATGACGATGCCAATCCCCTTGGCCGGGACAAAGGCAACATAGGCACCAAAGCCGTTGGTCGATCCCGTCTTGTTGTAGAGCCGCGGCTCCCCCATATCTTTGGGCGCGGCAAAGCGTTCCACCGGATTGGCCTTGAAGCTCACTGCCGGCGAGTTGCCCGCCAGCAGTGCCTGCTCGGTGACGGGATAGGCATAACTCTCCCAGCCCAGCCCCTGAGTCATCTCTCCTACCGAGAAGAAACCGGTATGAGTCATGGCAATGGCCTGCTGCATGGTTACATCACCGCGTTTGGTCATGTTGGCCTCGACAAACTTGATGAAATCCGCCGAGCTGGTCTTGATGCCATAGGCCTCGTCCGCCAGCACTCCCGGATTGACCCGGATCGGTTTGTCCTCTTTGGAGTAGCCATAGGCGTAATCACCCATGGCTGCCGCAGGCACCTTGAGGTAGGTGTGGGCAAGGCCGAGCCCCGGCAACAGAGTCTGGCTCATCAGTTGCTCGAAGGGTTGGCCCAGAGAGCTCGCAGCCAGATAGCCGAACAGACCTATGCTGGGGTTGGAGTACTCCCGTTTGGTACCGGCGGCAAAGCGCGGCGTCCACTGGCGGTAGTAGGCTTGCATCTTCTCTGCCGAGTCGACCGCATCGGGGAACTGCAGTGGCAAGCCACCTGCACTGTAGGTGGCAAGATCGGCCATGGTCACACCATCAAAGGCAGACCCTTTCAGCCAGGGCGCGTGCAGGCTCACCTTGTCATCCAGCTTGAAGCCCCCCTTGACCACGGCGTAGGCACCGAGGGTCGCGGTCAGGGTCTTGCTGACCGAGCCGATTTCAAACAGGGTCTGCTCGCTGACGCGCTGACCGCTCTCCCGGTTGGCAACGCCATAGTTGAAATAGTGGGTCTTGCCATCATTCAGTACGGCAACCGCCATTCCCGGGATCCGGTACTCCTTGAGCACCGGCTGAATGGTGCCATCCACTATTGTGCTCAGGGATACCTCACCGGCAGCATAGGAGAGCGAAGATGACAATGAAGAGAACAGCAGGGTGGCCAGCGTTAATAGGGAAGTCGTGGTTCGTGATTGCATTGGGTTATTCTCGTGGCAAATGAAATTGGGATTAGCATAAACAAGATGTATGTGCCCACGATGAAACTGTGTGAAGTCTCGGTGAAGTGAGCATCGCTTACCGCTCGATGAGCCCTTACTCTGCTCGCTGGCGTATAAGCTGTTGGGGCCAAGGAAAGAAACGGAGGCGCAGGTGAGATCACAAGAACAGATCACGACCGTACTGGGGACACTGGAGCAAGTCATTCTGGGCAAGCCGCTACAGCTGAAAATCGCGCTGGTGACCCTGCTGGCGCGCGGTCATCTGCTGATCGAAGATCTGCCCGGCATGGGCAAAACCACCCTGGCCCACGCCCTGGCGCAGGTGCTGGGGCTGGCATGCAGGCGGATGCAGTTCACCGCCGATCTGCTCCCCGCCGACCTGCTGGGGCTTCAGATTTTTGACCCCCAGCAACAAACATTTCGCTTTCACCCCGGCCCCATCTTCACCCAGGTTCTACTGGCGGACGAGATCAACCGCGCCAGCCCCAAAGTACAGAGCGCCCTGCTGGAGGCGATGGCCGAAGGCAAGGTGAGCATCGAGGGCCACACGCACCCACTCCCCGATCCGTTTTTCGTCATCGCCACCCAGAATCCGGCGGATCAGGCGGGCACCTATCCACTGCCGGAGTCCCAACTCGACCGATTCGCCGTGCGACTCTCGCTGGGTTTTCCGCCGCGAGAAGCGGAGCGCCAGCTACTGCGCGGCCACCAGCCGACTGGCCCTTTGCCCGCCATGCTGGATGCCGCCGGACTCGCCACCTTGCAAAGCGAAGGGGATGCCATCCATGTTTCCGATGCCACCCTCGATTACCTGCTGGCGCTGGTGCACCAGAGCCGCTTTGATGGGGATCTGCCACAGCCCCTCTCCCCCCGAGCAGCCCAGACCTTGCTGGCGGTGAGCCGGACCTGGGCGCTGGTTGCGGGGCGGCGCTTTGTCACGGTAGAGGATGTGCAGGCGGTCTTCCCCTATGTGGCCGAGCATCGGCTGCGGGGCAGCTTTGGCGTACAGCACGGCGAAGCCTGTCCCCTGAGCCAGCGATTGCTGGCCAGGGTCGATCCGGACAATCCCTGATGAGCAAATTGCTAAACCGTTGGCAGCAGTGGCGAGCCCGCTGGCAGCGACGCTGGCTCGATCGCCGCATTCCCCCGGCCCGCCAGATCACGCTGGCTACCCGCAGCCTCTTTATCCTCCCCACCCGCATGGGGCTGCTCTATCTGCTGGTGCTGCTCGTCATCTATCTGCTCGGCACCAACTACCAGAACAATCTGGTACTGCTGGTGGCCTACTGCCTCGGCAGCCTGTTTATGGCCGCCATGTGGCTTACCCACCGCAACCTGTTGGGGCTGGAACTGCTGGGTGGCCAGCTGGTACTGGGGGAAGCGGGTAGCCAGCTACCTATCCGTATCTTGGTGCAGAGCCCTCGCCCGGTGCAGGCGCTCCGGTTTAGCCTCAACGAAGGCACCCTCTGGCTGGCACAGGCCGACGCTGTGCCCAGCACAGTTATCCTGCCAGTATCGGGCTCGCGCCGTGGGCCACTGCCCCTTGGCCGATTGCGGGTCGAGAGCCGCTACCCCCTCGGTCTGTTTCGCTGCTGGTCCCTGCTGGACTTGCAGTTGGAGGGCTGGCTCGCCCCCAAACCGGCGTTCGGGGCGCTAAGAGGGGAACATGCGACCGAAAGCGAGGGGCATCAGGGCCAGCCCGCTCCGGCCACTCTCGGTGACTTTGACTCTCTGCGGACACATCAGGCCGGTGAACCACTGAGCCGGGTCGCTTGGAAGCAACTTGCCCAAGGGCGCGGCCTGCTGACCAAGCAGTTCCATGAACCGCAGCAGGATGAGACTCACCTCACCTTGCAGCGGGTCGCGGGCGGGGATCTGGAGCAGCGGCTGGCGGTGCTGGCCTGGTGGTGCGCCGATTACGGCAAGCGGGGCATCCCCTTTACCCTGACACTGGCAAACCAGACGCTGGGGCCCGATAGCGGCGCCGCCTTTGTGCAGCGCTGCCTGCTGGCACTGGCCCAATTCGATGCAACACCACCGAAGATCACGCCAGATGCTGCTCGATAACCGCCGCCTGCTGCCACTCATCGCCCTGCAACAGCTGCTGCTGGTCGCGGCGCTCTGGCCCCAGTTGCAACTCTGGGTAGTGGCAGTGGGCGCCATCACTCTCGGCGTCCGGGCCATGATGCTGTGGCGCGGCTTGCCGCCCCTGCCTGCCCGCTGGTTGGCGCTGCTGGCCATCACAACCGTGGTGTTGCTGGGGTTGCAGTGGCGCACATTGGGCACCCTGCCCGCCCTGATCAATCTGCTCTGGCTCGGCTATAGCCTCAAGATGATCGAGGTACGGCGCGAGCGGGATATCGAGCAGGTGCTGCTGCTCGCCTTCTTCCTCATCGCGCTGGCGCTGGTACAACGCCAAAGCATCGGCTGGACAGCCGGGATGGCAGTGGCACTCTGGCTGGCAGTGACCGCGCTGGTGACCGCCGTCGTCCCCGAGCAGAAACGGCCTTGGCGCAGTGCGGGGAGCGCCCTGCTGCTGGCGCTGCCCTTGCTTATCACCCTGTTTATACTACTGCCAAGGCTGCCGCCCCTCTGGCAGATGCCCACCACCAGCCGTGCCCTGTCCGGCCTCTCGGAAGAGCTGGCCCCCGGCGATATCAGCGAACTGGTCAACTCCTCGGAACTGGCGTTTCGGGTCAGCTTTGCCGATGGCCCGCCCCCTGTCCGCGAGCGCTATTTTCCGGTGATGCGCCAAGAAGTTTTCGATGGTCAGCGCTGGTTGCTGAGCCCCGAGGTCAAAGCATGGCAGCAGACAGTGCCGGTGCAGACCGGGCTGACCCTTCTGGCATCATCTTCACGGGCAAGCAATCAGCTGGCAGATAGTCCATTACCCGCCGGGAGCTACGAGGTGATCGCCGAGCCCCAGCGCCACCGCTGGGCCTTTGCCCAAAGTGAACCGACTATTCTGACTGGACCAGTGCTGCTCACCCCCATTCACACCCTCTATCGGCAGGGGAGCGGCGAGGTGGCAATCCGCTATCGCATTGGCCGCGGCGAAGCGCAGCCAGAGAATGATAGCCAAGCCGCTCAGCGCAACCTGCAACTGCCAGCCGGAGGCAACCCGAGAGCGCGCGTCCATGGCCAAGTGCTGGCTGTGCGCTATCCGGATCGCGCAGAGCTGGTCGCCGCCCTGCTAGCGCAGTTTCGCAGCCAATCCTATTACTACACCCTGACACCGCCACGACTTGGCGGTGACGGGGTGGATGAGTTCCTGTTCGATACTC
The DNA here is from genome assembly GCF_049175755.1 of Aeromonas sp. 600282. Classification (NCBI taxonomy): domain Bacteria; kingdom Pseudomonadati; phylum Pseudomonadota; class Gammaproteobacteria; order Aeromonadales; family Aeromonadaceae; genus Aeromonas; species Aeromonas sp. 600282. The sequence continues at coordinate 38,213 of NZ_JAAKVR010000015.1, forward strand.
GGCGCGGCTTTTGCGGCCACTACGCCATGGCGACCGCTTTCGTGCTGCGCGCCGCCGGTATTCCGGCACGGCTGGTCACCGGTTATCTCGGCGGTGAGTGGAATCCCAGAGGCAACTATCTGGCGGTACACCAGTTCGATGCTCACGCCTGGGTGGAGTATCTCGATGAAGGAGGAACATGGCGGCGAATCGACCCCACTGCGGCAGTGGCACCGGAGCGCATTGAAGGCGGCGTGAGGGAGGCGCTGAGCGACGAGTTTACCGCCGCCGACCCTCTCGCTCTGCAGCGTTATCGCAACTGGGCCCTGCTCAATCAGCTGCGCTGGTGGGGCAACAATATCGACTACCAGTGGAGTCGCTGGGTGATTGGTTACGATGCGGGCCAGCTCTGGCAGCAAATCGGTCTGCGCTGGCCTGCACTGGCGGGATACACTCCCTGGTTGATCCTCGCCAGCCTGATGCTGGTCGCCCTGCTGGTGAGCTTGCCCCTGCTGTTGCCCGCCCGTCTGCCGCCAGAGCGGCGCATCTGGCAACCCCTGCTCAAACGGGGCAAACGCAGCGGCTATTCCCCAGAGCCTGCCGAGAGCATGGGAGCATGGTGCGAGCGGCTGGCGCGGCTGCGCCCCGACCTTGCCCATCCCCTGCTAAAGAGTGCGTGGCTCTATCGCCGCTGGCGTTATGCCCTCCTCAACGACCGGCAACAAGGGCGCTGCTGGCGCCAGTTGCAACGGCGTATCAGACAGCTCGCCCAGCGCTGGGATCAGCCGCCGAAGAGCGGCTCATAAAAGAAGGGGGAGCCACCGGCTCCCCCTTCAGGTTTTAATCAAGAGGTTTGACTCACCGCTTGTTATTTTTTGGTCGGATTGTCCCAGATCCCCTCTTCCAGCTGGGAGCGGATCTCGGGGTACTTGTTGGCATCAAAGGTGGGCACCTTGCCCAGCCTGAGCTGGTCGTTGTAATCCTTGGCCAGCTTGATGGCGACGCCGGAGAGCAGCAGGATCGCCACCAGGTTGACGATGGCCATCAACCCCATGGAGACATCAGCCATTGCCCAGACGGTCGGCAACTCGCCCACAGAGCCGAACATCACCATGCCCAGCACAAACATCCGGAACAGCATCAGGCCGCCCTTGTGGTTGTGCTCGAGGAACACCAGATTCGTTTCGGCATAGGAGTAGTTCGCCACGATAGAGGTGAAGGCGAAGAAGAAGATGGCCGCCGCGATAAAGATGTTGCCACCGCTGCCAATCTGGGAAGAGAGCGCCCGCTGGGTCAGCTCGACACCGGTCACGCCGGAGCCCGGCTCAAACTGACCTGACATCAGGATGATGGCGGCGGTACAGCTGCAGATGACGATGGTATCCATAAAGACCCCCAGCATCTGCACATAACCCTGGGAGGCCGGGTGCGGCGGATAGGGAGTGGCAGTCGCTGCAGCGTTGGGCGCAGAGCCCATGCCCGCTTCGTTGGAGAAGAGACCACGCTTGATACCGTTGATCATCGCCTGGGAGATGGCATAACCGAGCGCACCCGAGCCAGCCTGCTCAATCCCGAAGGCGGACTTGATGATCAGCATGAAGACATGGGGCAACTCGGTGATGTTCATCGCCACGATCACCAGCGCCAGCAGGATGTAGGCCAGCGCCATAAAGGGCACCACCAGCTCGGCAAAACGGGCGATACCACGAATGCCGCCGAAGATAATCAGGCCGGAGAGCACCACCAGCGCCAGACCGCTGACCCAGTCAGGAATACCAAACGCCACCTTCATCGCCAGACTGATGGAGTTGGCCTGCACCGCGTTGAACACCAGACCAAATGCCAGGATCAGGCAGAGCGAAAACACCACCCCCATCCAGCGCATGCCAAGGCCTTTCTCCATGTAGTAGGCCGGGCCACCACGGTAGTTGCCATCCTCATCCTTGACCTTGTAGAGCTGGGCCAGGGTGCTTTCGACGAAGGCGGTCGCCATGCCGATAAAGGCAATCAGCCACATCCAGAAGATGGCGCCGGGGCCACCCAGATAGATGGCGACAGCCACACCGGCCAAGTTGCCGGTGCCGACACGGGCGGCAAGGCTGGTACAGAGGGCCTGGAAGGAGGAGATGCCTGCATTGTCCGATTTACGGCTGTTTTTCAGCACGGAAAACATGTGGCCAAAGTGACGGATCTGGATAAAACCCAGGCGGAAGGTGAAAAAGATACCGACCCCAATGAGCAGGTAGATGAGCACGGCTCCCCACATCAGGTCGTTTAGCATCGCAATCAAGGTGTCCATAATTCTCTCGTTGTTATTCACATCCATGGTCAGTCTGCGCTGACCGTTTTCTGTCTGTCGTTTAATTAGCGTTTCGCTAAAGGGGCGGAATCTAGCACAGCGGGAGAGCCCGGAATAGTGATCCCGGTCACGCGAGACACAAAAAACGAACGGTAAAAGCCCATAAAGCTCCATTTAAATCGCAAACTTTCAACAAACTCAATAATTCAATCAGACAGGCCACCATTAAGCCCCATAAGAGAACCTTTTTGATATATCCCTGATGAGCTATGCGAAAACGCAAACGCTTGCATGAAATGGCTTTCAAACGGAGACATTTCGCCAAACGTTTTCTCTGTAATTAAATTTCAAGTACGTAGCGAGATAATTTATGTGATCGACGACACAAATATGGATATTGGCTAAAAAAGTTCAGCTGAAAGCAAACCGGAGCGAGGTCGGAATGAAATGTAAAAAACCTTACTAATCATATAGTTTCAAGCCATAAAACGGGATAACTCAGCAGCCTGAATGTTTAACAACCAAGCGCCCCTATTGCAGGATGCAGCACATCAGTATTAATTAGGCAGGCAATGACGATGGGCCGCCCCCATCGCGCTTTTCTGAGCATGAGGCACCAAGATCCTGTAATTTTATTTCAGAACCACCGTCTCAAGCCCGCAACCCAGGGATTACTCCCTCATTAAGAGATGATATTCGCTATGGCCGATAAATTAACCCAGCTGAAAGCCCTGACCACTGTTGTTGCCGACACCGGTGATATCGAAGCCATCAAACGCTATCAGCCCATCGATGCCACCACCAACCCCTCTCTGGTTCTGAAGGCCTCCGAGATCCCCGAGTACGCTCCGCTGATCGAAGACGCCATCAAGTGGGCCAAAGCCCAGAGCCAGGACAAGGCACAGCAAATCATAGACGCGGGCGACAAGCTGGCCGTCAACATCGGTCTGGAAGTGCTGAAGATCGTTCCGGGGCGCATCTCTACCGAAGTGGATGCCCGTCTCTCCTTCGATACCGAAGCCAGCATCGCCAAGGCCCGCAAGCTGATCCGTCTTTACAACGAAGCGGGCATCAGCAACGACCGCATTCTGATCAAGCTGGCCTCCACCTGGGAAGGGATCCGTGCCGCCGAGGTTCTGGAGAAAGAGGGTATCCAGTGCAACCTGACCCTGCTGTTCTCCTTCGCCCAGGCCCGTGCCTGTGCCGAAGCCGGTGCCTTCCTGATCTCCCCGTTCGTGGGTCGCATCCTCGACTGGTACAAGGCCAAAAATGGCCGTGATTACACCGCCAGCGAAGATCCGGGCGTGGTCTCCGTTACCTCCATCTACAACTACTACAAGCAGCACGACTACCCGACCGTCGTGATGGGCGCCAGCTTCCGCAACACCGGCGAGATCCTGGAACTGGCCGGTTGCGACCGCCTGACCATTGGCCCGGCCCTGCTGGAAGAGCTGAGCAAGAGCGAAGGCGCCGTGGTACGCAAACTGGACTACACCGGTGAGCGCAAGGCCAAACCGACCCCGATGACCGAAGCCGAATTCCGCTGGGAACTGAACCAGGATGCCATGGCTCACGAGAAGCTGGGCGAAGGCATCCGCATGTTTGCCATCGACCAGGGCAAGCTGGAAACCATGTTGGCAAGCCGCCTGTAATCGGTTCTTTTTTCTGATAAAAACCGGGCCCCTACCAAGGGGCCCGGTTTTTTTTCATGGGCTTTTTTAGCGCTGTCATAGAGTCGTCACGAAAACGTTTTAATTTCAGATTCGTTATGTTATACGGGTGGTGAAAACGATAAAAACCAAGGAGGGAGCCATGGAAATGTTCAACTTCGATTATGACGAGGTGGTTGAACTCGGTTCGCGTAGCCGCGGGACAACGGGAAAAAAACGTAAATGGCGTGAAATCGAGGCGTTGAAAGACAAACATCGCCTGCAGAAGGAGCTGCAATCCATCGATATCGCCTATGAAGGTCTTACAGACGAGATTGAACTGTAATACCGCCAAGACACCTGTAAAAGCGCTCCGCATAGCCGGGGCGCTTTTTTATGCCGCTATCGGATGATCAAGCGGCATGTCATGCCACGGGCAGGCGACAGACAACGCGTTGCCGCAGTCCCTGACAGCCCTCACCAACAGCGTGGCAACCAACCCTGCCCCTCACCCGCGAAGACTGAGCTGTGCCGTTTCAGGGCGCATTGGGGCAATCACCGCAAGACAAGTCATCAGCAATAAAAAGCCCCCGTCGCTGACGGGGGCCTGAATACTCGGGGCAGACGGCTGCTCTTAGCAGTAGCCGTAGCCCAGCAGACGCTGGTAGCGCTGCTCCAGCAGCTGCTCGGTATCGAGCGGACGCAGGGCGTCCAGATCCTGCTTGATGCGAGCCTTGAGGTTTTTGGCCATCTTCTCCACATCGCGGTGGGCACCACCGAGGGGCTCGTCGATCACGTGGTCGATCAGCTTGAGCTCTTTCAGACGCTGGGCAGTGATACCCATCGCTTCGGCAGCCACAGAAGCCTTGTCTGCGCTCTTCCACAGGATGGAGGCACACCCTTCCGGCGAGATGACGGAGTAGGTGGAGTACTGCAGCATGTTGACGCGGTCACCCACACCGATTGCCAACGCGCCACCGGAGCCACCCTCACCGATCACGGTGCAGACCACCGGCACGGTCAGACCGGCCATCACTTTCAGGTTGCGGGCAATCGCTTCGGACTGGCCACGCTCTTCGGCACCGACGCCGGGGTAAGCGCCCGGGGTGTCGATAAAGGTGATGATCGGCATCTTGAAGCGCTCGGCCATCTCCATCAGACGCAGGGCCTTGCGGTATCCTTCCGGACGCGGCATGCCGAAGTTGCGCTTGATCTTCTCTTTGGTCTCGCGACCCTTCTGGTGACCAATCACCATCACAGGCTCACCGTCGAGACGGGCGATGCCGCCGACGATAGCCTTGTCATCGGCATAGGCGCGATCGCCAGCCAACTCGTCGAAATCGGTGAAGATATGCTCGATATAGTCAAAGGTGTAGGGGCGCTGGGGATGACGCGCCATCTGGGATACCTGCCAGGCACCCAGATCACCGAAGATCTTCTTGGTCAGCTCTTCGTTTTTCTTCTCCAGCCGGCGGATCTCGTCTTTCAGATCCACGGCGTGATTGCCTTCACTCACATGTTTGAGTTCATCAATCTGCGCCTGCAACTCGGCAATCGGCTGTTCAAAATCCAGAAAAAGACTCATAGGGCCTTAGAACCTCTAATCAAAAACCAATTCAACCCGCTCTCGTCCAAGCAGGACTCGCAAGTCATCTATCAGTTGATCGGTGGGCGTCACCCGCCACTCGGTACCGAGCGTCAATCGCACCCGGGAGCCGGGGCGACGATAGTTTACCTGAACCGGACAGACTCCGGCACGGGCGGGCTCCAAAATCTCGCACAAACGCGGGAAAAAGCGATCATCAATCCGCTGTTCATCGAGGGAGATGCGGATTGCTCTGGCAAAACGCTCCCTCGCATCGTTGATATCCAGTAATTCTCGAGCCGACATTTTAAGGCCACCGGAGAAGTCATCAAAGCTGACCTGTCCAGAAACCACCAAAATGCGGTCTTTTTGCATCAATTCTTCATATTTTTCCAGCGCTTCACTGAACAGGGTCACATCGAGGCGACCGGAACGGTCGTCCAGGGTGAAGATCCCCATCTTGTTGCCACGCTTGGTCACCATGCTGCGGGCCGCAATCACCAGCCCCGCCGCCGTGGTTACGGTATCGCGTGAAGTGGGATGCAGATCGCACAGGCGACCCGAGGTATAACGACGCAATTCGCTGCTGTACTGGTTGATGGGGTGACCGGTGAGATAGAGCCCGAGGGTCTCGCGCTCCCCTTCCAGCCACACCTTGTCAGGCCAGTGCGGCACGTTGGCAAACGCCTTCTTGACGTCGTCAATCTCTTCGGTGAGCACGCCGAACATGTCGACCTGCCCCACCGCCTGCGCCTTGGCGTGCTGCTCGGCGGCACGCATCGCCTCCTCCAGCGTTGCCATCAGGGCGGCGCGGTGGGGGCCGAGCCGATCCATGGCGCCGGAGAGGATCAGCTTCTCCATCACCCGCTTGTTGAGCTTCTTGATATCGACCCGGTTGCAGAAGTCGAACAGATCGCGGAACGGGCCGTCCTGATCCCGGGCACTCAAGATCGCATCGATGGGGCCTTCACCGACCCCTTTCACCGCCCCGATCCCGTAGACGATATGGCCATCTTCGTTGACCGAGAAGCGATAGCGACCAGTGTTCACATCCGGCGGGATCACGGTGAGCCCCATCCGCTGGCACTCATCCACCAGGGTCACGATCTTGTCGGTGTTGTCCATATCGGCGGTCATGACCGCCGCCATGAACTCGGCCGGGAAGTGGGTCTTGAGCCAGAGGGTCTGGTAGGAGACCAGCGCATAGGCGGCGGAGTGGGATTTGTTAAAGCCGTAGCCCGCAAACTTCTCCACCAGATCGAAGATCTTCATCGCCAGTTCACCGTCGACGCCATTCTTGACGGCGCCCTCCTCGAAACCAGCCCGCTGCTTGGCCATCTCCTCGGGCTTTTTCTTACCCATGGCACGGCGCAGCATGTCCGCGCCACCCAGCGTATAGCCCGCCAAGGTCTGGGCGATCTGCATCACCTGCTCTTGGTAGAGGATGATGCCGTAGGTCGGTTCCAGAATCGGTTTCAGGCTCTCGTGCTGCCACTTCTCGTCCGGATAGGAGATCGCTTCATTACCGTGTTTGCGGTCGATGAAGTTATCCACCATGCCTGACTGGAGCGGGCCCGGTCGGAACAGGGCCACCAGTGCGATCATGTCTTCGAAGCAGTCGGGGCGCAGCCGCTTGATGAGATCCTTCATGCCGCGGGATTCCAGCTGGAATACTGCCGTGGTCTCGTAACGCTGCAGCAGGTCAAACGACTTCTTGTCATCGATGGGGATGGCGGCGATGTCGACCGGCGGCTTGCCCTCTTTGGCAAGACGCGGGTTTATCATGCCGAGCGCCCAGTCGATGATGGTGAGGGTCCGCAGACCCAGGAAGTCGAACTTCACCAGCCCGGCGTACTCCACGTCGTTCTTGTCGAACTGGGTGACCGGGTGATGGCCTTCGTCATCGCAGTAGAGCGGCGCAAAGTCGGTGATCTTGGTGGGTGCGATCACCACGCCACCGGCGTGTTTACCGGCGTTGCGCACCACCCCTTCCAGGCGGCGAGCCATGTCGATGAGGTCTTTGACCTCCTCATCCTGTTCGTAGAGCTCGGGCAGCTTGGGCTCAGCCTCGAATGCCTTGGCAAGCGTCATGCCCGGATCCGGCGGGATCAGCTTGGAGATACGATCCACAAAGCCGTAGGCGTGGCCCAGCACCCGGCCCACATCCCGCACCACCGCCTTGGCCGCCATGCTGCCGAAGGTGATGATCTGGGAGACCGCCTCCCGACCATACATATCTGAAACGTGCTCGATCACTTCATCGCGCCTGTCCATGCAGAAGTCGACGTCGAAGTCGGGCATGGATACCCGCTCGGGGTTCAGGAAACGTTCGAACAGCAGGTCAAATTCCAGCGGGTCGAGGTCAGTGATCTTGAGGGCGTAGGCCACCAGAGAGCCCGCACCCGAGCCCCGGCCCGGGCCAACGGGGATGCCGTTGTCCTTGGACCACTGGATAAACTCCATCACGATGAGGAAGTAACCCGGGAAGCCCATCTGGTTGATCACTTTCAGCTCAACATCGAGACGCTCGTCATACTCGGGACGACGCTCGGCCCGCACCGCCGGATCCGGGAACAGGAACTCGAGACGCTCCTCCAGACCCTCTTTCGATTTGGCCACCAGAAAATCTTCGGTGGTCATGTCGCCGGTCGGGAAGTTGGGCAGGAAGTACTCGCCAAGACGCACCGTCACGTTGCAGCGCTTGGCGATCTCCACTGTGTTTTCCAGCGCTTCGGGGATATCGGCAAACAGCTCCGCCATCTCCTCCTGACTGCGCAGGTACTGCTGGGGGCTGTAGCGACGGGGACGGCGTTTGTCCATCAGGGTATAGCCATCGTGGATGGCAACCCGGATCTCGTGTGCATCGAAGTCATCGGCGTTAAGGAACACCACCTCGTTGGTGGCGACCACTGGCAGCTCGAACTCGGTAGCGATGGCCACCGCCATGTGCAGATAGACCTCTTCGTCGGGTCGACCGGTGCGCAGCAGTTCGAGATAGTAGGCATCGGGGAAGTGGGTCTGATAGAAGGCGACACACTGCTCGGTCATCTGCCGGTTGCCCTTGAGCAGGAACTTGCCCACATCCCCCTCGCGGCCGCCGGAGAGGACGATCACCCCCTTGGCATGCTCGGCGAGCCAGCTCTTGTCGATAACCGGCCGCCCCTGCACATGGCCGCGCTGGTAACCGCGGGAAATAAGCAAGGTGATGTTCTGGTAGCCGTCGTTATCCATGGCCAGCAGGGTGAGACGGAACTGCTCGTCGCCGAGCTCATCGCTCTGCACCCAAAAGTCGGCACCGACAATGGGCTTGATCCCCTTGCCGTGGGCCGCGCCATAGAAGCGCACCAGGCCACACATGTTCATCTGATCGGTCAGCGCCAGCGCCGGCATGTTGTTGGCCGCAGCCGCCCCGACGATGGGGTTGATCTTCTGCAGGCCATCGACCATGGAGAAGTCGGAGTGGACTCGCAGGTGGATAAAACGGGGTTCAGCCATCGTCATCTCCTCTCGCTGCTCAAACTAAATGGCATGGTCTACTCGATCCCCAGTGCGCGGCGCACCGGTTTGAAGCTCTTGCGATATTCGGGCAGCGGGCCGCGCTCTGCCAGAATGGCGAGGTGCTCAGCAGTCGGATACCCCTTGTGGCGGGCAAAACCATACTCGGGATGACGGCTGTCCAGCTCGGTCATCTCCGCATCGCGGGTTACCTTGGCAAGGATCGAAGCGGCACTGATGGCGGCCACCAGGCTATCACCCTTGACCACGGCGCGCGATTCCATCGGCAATGCCGGGCAGCGGTTGCCATCGATAAAGACCAGCTCGGGTGTCACCTTCAGCCCTGCTACGGCGCGCTGCATCGCCAGCATGGTGGCATGCAGGATGTTGAGCTCGTCGATCTCTTCCGGAGTGGCGCGACCGATAGCCCAGGCGAGCGCTTTCTCTTTGATCTCGTCAAATAGCGCCAGCCGTTTCTTCTCGGAGAGCTTCTTGGAGTCAGCCAGTCCGACAATCGGATTGGCGGGATCGAGAATGACCGCAGCGGTGACCACGTCGCCCACCAGGGGGCCACGACCCACTTCGTCCACACCGGCAACCAGCTTGTCGTCAGGAATATCGATCATCATCTTGTAGCCTTGAATCAAAACAGGCCCCGTGGGGCCTGACAGGGGTCGACTGGCGCGGCATCACCGCTCGGAAAACGGATTAACGGGCTGCTCGGCGCAATCGACGGTCCGAAATAGCGTTATCTGCCGAGCAGATCCGCCACCGCATCGGCAGCCTGCGAGTCGGCATTGCAGCGGATCAGCTGGTGCAGCTCGGTGAAGGTGTTGACCAGCGCACTGTTGTCGTGCTCGAAGTACTTGCTCACCTCTTCCACCAGATTCTCCGGGGTGCACTCGTGCTGGATCAGTTCCGGCACCAGCATGCGACCGGCGAGCAGGTTGGGCAGAGAGACAAATTCGGTCTTTACCAGACGCTGGGCCAGCCAATAGCTGAAGGACTTGAGCTTGTAACCCACCACCATCGGCTTTTTCACCAGCATGGCTTCGAGCGCCGCGGTACCGGAGGCCAGCATCACCACGTCGGCGGCGATCATCGCCTCGCGGCCCTGCCCTTCCAGCAGCACCATGTCGAGACCCGGCGCTACCTCGGCCTTGATGGTCATAAACTGCTCGCGCCGTTTCTGGTTGACCAGCGGCACAATGAAGCCGAGATCCGGATAGCGCACCGTCAGGTGTTTGCACGCCTCGAGAAACAGGGGGGACATAAAGCCCACTTCTGCGGTGCGGCTGCCCGGCAGCACCGCCAGCCAGCGGCGATTGGCATCGATACCGAGATTGCGACGCACGGCAGCCTGATCCGGCACCAACGGAATATCGTCCGCCATGGTGTGACCGACAAAACGGCAAGGGGCGTCGAAGCGGTCGTAGAAGGCTTTCTCGAACGGCAGGAAGGCGAGCACCATGTCGGTAGCGGCCTTGATCTTGTGAATGCGGTTCTGGCGCCATGCCCACACAGAGGGGCTGACATAGTGAACCGTCTTGATACCGGCGCGGCGCAGTTTCAGCTCCACTCCGATATTGAAATCCGGTGCATCCACGCCGATGAAGATATCGGGCGGATTGGCAATAAAGTGGCGCAGCAGTTCGCGACGGACCTTGAGAATACGCGGCAGACGGCCAAGCACCTCGGTGATCCCCATGACGGAGAGCTCTTCCATCTCGAACAGGGCCTTGACGCCGAGGGCCTGCATGCGCGGCCCGGCGATCCCTTCGAACTGCGCATCCGGGTAGCGGGCTTGCAGCTCGCGCACCAGACCGGCAGCCAGAATGTCGCCGGAGACCTCTCCGGCGACGATACCGATACGAACCGGATCAGGCACGGATGATCCCGCGCTCGTTATCTTTGAGGAAGTCCACATAGAGCTGGACGGCCGGTTCGGCTTGCGCCATCTCGATCAGCACCGGCAGCACCTCTTCGATGGTCTTGCCGGAACGGAAGATCTCTTTGTAGGCACGCTTGACGGCAGAGATGGCCTCGGCGCTGAAACCGCGGCGACGCAGACCTTCGGAGTTGACCCCGAACGGCTTGGCGTAGTTGCCGGCGGCCATCACGTAGGGCGGCACATCCTTGTTCAGGGCGGCGCAGCCACCGACGAAGGCGTGGGAACCGACGCGGCCAAACTGATGAATGGCGGAGAGACCCCCAAAGATCACGAAGTCACCGATCACCACGTGGCCCGCCAGGGTCGCGTTGTTGGCGAAGATGCAGTTGTCACCGATGATGCAGTCGTGGGCAACATGAACGTTGACCATGAACAGGTTGCCGCTGCCCACCTTGGTCAGGCTCTGATCCTGAATGGTGCCACGGTGGAAGGTGCAGTTCTCGCGAATGACGTTGTTGTCGCCAATCTCAAGGAAGGTGCGCTCACCGGCGTACTTCTTGTCCTGGCAATCCTCACCGATGGAGGTGTGCTGGAAGATCTTGTTGCCGCGACCAATCTTGGTCGGGCCCTTGATCACCACATGGGAACCTACCCAGGTGTTGTCACCGATTTCCACCTCGGCGCCGATGACAGAAAAGGGGCCGATTTCAACCCCTTTACCGATCACGGCAGACTCATGGACGATGGCAGTATCGTGAATGATGGCAGTCTGGTCGATCACGTGTGTTAAACCTCGCGTTTGGCGCACATCAGCTCGGCGGTACAGACCACTTCACCGTCGACGGTAGCGACACCGGTGAACTTGGCAATACCGCGACGCTCTTTCAGGAACTCCACGTCGAGCACCAGTTGGTCACCGGGGCCGACCGGACGCTTGAAGCGAGCGTTGTCGATTGAGGCAAAATAGTAAAGTTCGTTGGGAGACGGCTTGCCCACCATGGTAAAGGCCAGGATACCGGTGGCCTGTGCCATCGCTTCCAGGATCAGTACGCCAGGGAACACCGGCTTGGCCGGGAAGTGCCCCTGGAAGATCGGCTCGTTGAACGAGACGTTCTTGATGGCACGCAGGGTTTTGCGCTCATCGCTGATCTCGTAGTCGTCTACACGATCCACCATCAGAAACGGATAACGGTGGGGCAGCAGATCCATGATTTCCTGGATACCCAGGCTCTTCTTTTCAGTAGTCAAAACAGTACCCTATACCAATCGTGATTATTCTTGATCCAGCTTCTTCTCAAGCTTGCTTAACCGCTTGTGCATCTCTTCGATACGCATCACCCGGGCGGCGGTCTTGCGCCACTCTTTATTGGTTTGCAGAGGGATGCCGGAAGAGTAGACACCAGGCTCGGTAATGGGTCGCATCACCATGGCCATACCGGTGACGGTGGCCTGGTCGCAGATCTCCATATGCCCGTTAAAGACGGAAGCGCCGCCAATGATACAGTATTTGCCGACCTTGAGACTACCAGCCATCACGGTAGAGCCCGCCACGGCGGTGCCGTAACCGATCTCCACGTTGTGGGCGATCTGGCACTGGTTGTCGATGATGACGTTGTCAGCGATGCGGGTATCTTCCAGCGCACCGCGGTCAATGGTGGTACAGGCACCGATCTCGACCCGGTTGCCAATGGTCACTCCGCCGAGCTGGGGGATCTTGATCCACTCGCCACGCTCGTTGGCGTAACCGAAACCATCGGCCCCGATCACTGTGCCGGATTGAACCAGACAGTCGGTACCCATGGTCACATTGTGATAGAGGGTGACGTTGGCCCACAGCCGGGAGCGGGCTCCCAGCCGGGTATTTTTGCCAACAAAACAGCCCGGGCCAATGCGTACATCGTCACCCAGCACGACGCCGGATTCGATCACTGCATTGGCGCCGATGGCCACTCTCTCGCCCAGTTGCACGTCAGCCGCGATAACGGCGCTCGGATGAATATCCGTGGCCGGCTGCGGGGTGGTGTCCAGCAGTTGAGCTACCCGGGCAAAGCCCACATAGGGGTCTTTGAGCACCAGGGCATTGGTGGGACAAAATGGCAGATCCGCTTCGGTAATGAGCACGGCGGTCGCCTTGCTCTGCTCCAGATAGTGCCGGTACTTTTTGTTGGACAGGAAGGTGATATCCCCCTCCCCGGCCTTTTCCAGTGTCGCTACCTTGCGGATTTCCAGGGTTCCGTCGCCATGGACCTGGGCCCCCAGTTGCTGGGCCAGCTGTGCGAGAGTGAATGCCATCAATTAGTTGCTCTTGCTTACCTGAGAAATAACCTGGCCGGAGATGTCCAGCTTGCTGGCGGCATACGGGGCGGCATTGCGCTCCAGCACCAGATCGTAACCATTGCTCTTGGCGATGGAATCGATGGCAGCCTGCACCTTGGTCAGGATCTTGTTGCGCTCTTCGGACTGACGGCGGCCGTTGTCCTGCTCAAAGGCTTGACGCTTCTGGTTGAACTCCATCTGCAGCTTGGCCAGCTTCTCCTGGTTCTGCTTCTTCTGCTCGGCGCTCATGAAGGCTTCATCCTTGCGGAACTTCTCGACCAGCTTCTGGCCTTCCTGTTCCAGCTTCTGCAGCTCACGCATGCGCGGCTCGAATTCACCTTTCAGCTTGGCTGCAACGGCTTCACGCTGGGGCAGCTTTTGGAAGACTTCGCCCATGTCGACCACGGCGATCTTGGTCTCAGCGAAGGCAGAACCCATGCCGGCAGCCATCAGTGCAAAGCTCAAACCAGCTACTTTCAACGCTTTATTCACACTTACTCCTTGTTCCCTCATGGCGAGGGCTACCTGATTTACCCGATTATGCAAGCGGCGTTAGGACCGTCTTGTTACCTGGTGAGGCACGCATACCGCGCGTCCCATCATTGAAGACCCCCACCGCATGGGTGGGGGCGAAACTCTGCTTAGAAAGTACGACCGATGTTGAAGGAGAAGAACTCGGTGCGATCCCCTTCATATTTCTTGATCGGCTTGGCCAAGGCGAACACCAGCGGCCCCATCGGCGAGAGCCACTGCAGGGAGACACCGGCAGAGACCCGGATATTGCCCGGGTTGGAGTAGTCCTGGCTCAGATAGTTGCAATCAGAACCGGCGGCGCAAGGATATGCTCCGTTGGCAAAATCGGTGCTCCAGACGGTACCTGCGTCCATAAAGACGGTGGAACGGATCTGCGGACGATAGGTCTCGGAGACGAACGGGGTCGGGAAGACCAGCTCCAGTGAAGCGACGGCCAGAGCGTTGCCCCCCACCGAGGTGTCGGAACCTTCGTAGTAACCAGTTTCACACGGCTGAGAACCCGTGCAACTGCCAGCACCCGGCTTGTTGTAGGTCTTGTAGATCGCCTTGGGACCAATGGTGTTGCTCTTGAAGCCACGCACCGTATCGAAACCACCCGCATAGTAGTTCTCGAAGAACGGCAGCATGGAGTCATCGCCATAGCCGTTACCGTAGGAGACACGACCCTTGCCGATCATTACCCAGCTGTGATCCGCATCGAGCGGGAAGTAGTGGGCATCCTCGGCTGAGAGCTTGTAGTACTGCAGCTCCATGCCCGGTACGGTCACCTTGGCGTTGATACGCTGACGATCGCCAGAAGTCGGGAACATCCCCTTGTTCAGGGTAGAGCGGGTCCAGCCAGCGGTGACATCAACGGTCACGAAATCGAGGTTGGAACCATCCTGTGAGTAAGCATTCCAGAACTGATCCATCTGTACCGACTGGCGGTTATCATTCCACTGATCCCAGCAGTAGGTATTGCCATCAGTATCCGGATTGTCCTTCAGACACTCCTGATAGTTCTGGGCATTGAATGACGGACGGCTCAGCTTGGTGCTCTCGATACCGGTACTGAAGTCGAGACGGTTGAACTCATTGACCGGGAAGCCGCTGGAGAGACGGAAACCGATGGTTTCATTCTCGTAATCAACGATATCGGCATCATCGGCGCGGAACTGGTTGTAGTAGACCCGACCACCCAGGCTGACACCATCCACGGTAAAGTAGGGGTCGTTGTAGCTCAGATCGACGTTCTTGGAGTAGTCGTTGGTGCTGGCGTTGATGGAGACCTTTTTACCGGTACCCATAAAGTTGTCCTGGGAGATCCCCGCCTGCAGGCTCAGACCCGATTCGGTGCCGTAACCGATACCGGCGTTGATGGAGCCTGCTGGCTGCTCCTTGACCTTGAAGTCGAGGTCAACCAGGTCATCATTGCCCGGCACCCGCTTGGTGTCCACTTCTACACTCTCGAAATAACCGAGACGGTTGAGACGGCTCTTGGACTGCTCGATGTTGTCGGAGGAGAGCCAGGTGCCCTCCATTTGGCGCATCTCGCGACGCAGCACCTGATCTTCGGTGGTGGCGTTACCGCTGAAGTTGATATTGCGCACATAGACACGGGGGCCCGGCTCAACGTTGACGATCAGCTCCACTTCCTTGGTTTTGTCATTGATCTGCGGGAAGGTGACCACTTTCGGATAGGCGTAGCCGTAACGGCCGAGGAACTTGGAGAGCACCTCTTCGGTATGAGTCACCTGACTGGCAGAGTAGGTGCTGCCGGCAGCAATCGGGATCAATCCCTTCATCTCGCCACCGCGATCGATCAGGTCACCCTTGAGCTGGACACCGGAGACCTTGTACTGATCCCCTTCCTTGATGTTGAGGGTGACATAGACGCCCTTCTTGTCGGGGGTCATGGAGACCTGGGTAGACTCCTGCTGGAAGCGGATATAGCCGCGATCCATGTAGTAGGAGCGTAGGGTCTCGATATCACCGGCCAGTTTTTGCTTCTGATAGCGCTGGTCGGCGGTAAAGTTCCACCAGGGCACTTCGTCGCGCAGGGAGAGTTGGGCAATCAGCTTCTCTTCAGGGAAGACGCTGTTGCCGACGATGTTGATCTGCTGGATCTTGGCCGCTTCACCTTCCACGAAGGTGAACTTGAGGTCGACCCGGTTGCGCGGCAACGGGGTGACGATCGCCTTGACCTTGGCGGAGTATTTACCCACGCCATAGTAGAAATCTTCCAGTCCCTTCTCGAGGGAAGTGAGCACGGTGCGATCCAGCGGATCGCCCACACGGATACCGGAGGACTCCAGACTCTGGGTCAGTTGCTCCTCTTTGATATCCTTGTTGCCAGCAAACTCGATGCTGGAGATGGTCGGACGCTCCTTGACCATCACCTGCAGCACCTGGCCGTCACGGTAAACCTTCACATCCTCGAAGTTACCCGAGGCATAGAGCTTTTTGATGGCGCTGGCCAGAGCCACGGAGTCGACGGTATCACCGACCCGGATCGGCAGGTTCAACAGTGCGGCACCCAGGGTCACCCGTTGCAGACCTTCGACCTGGATATCTTGCACCACAAAAGAGGCAGGGGCCGCCTGGGCCAGGAAACTGGCACCCAGCAGGCAACTCAACACCAATGCTTTTTTAACAGCCATTTTGTTCTTATGTGTCCTTGTTGATGCTCTGGCCTCAGAGGCGAGCGAAATCGTTAAACAGCGCAATGCCCATCAATAACATCAGAATGGCGGCGCCGATCCTGAAACCCACTTCCTGTATTTTCTCTGATACCGGCTTGCCGGTGACCGCTTCGATAAGGAAATAGACCAGATGGCCACCATCGAGCACCGGCAGGGGGAATAGATTGATAATCCCCAGGTTGACGCTGATCAGCGCCAGAAAACTCAAGAAATAGACCAGACCATAGTCGGCACTGCTGCCGGCGCCCTTGGCAATGGAGATGGGGCCGCTCAGGTTGTCCAGCGACACGATGCCACCGATCAACTTGCCAATCATGTCAAAGGTGAGCGTGATCAGGCTCCAGGTCTTGTCCGCGCCATGCCACAGCGCCTGCAAAGGCCCATACTGTAACAGAATTCGATATTCATCCGGTAATGGAACCAGTTGCGGTGAGAGACCGACGAATCCCACCAGCTTGCCCTGCACCTTGCGGCTATCCGGGGTCAGGGTCACGTTGAGATCACTGTTGTTGCGCTCAACCACCACTTGAAGGGGTTCGCCCGGTGCCTGCTGCACCAGTTCGACAAACTGGGCCCATGCGGTAATAGGCTGATCGCCGACCTGTTTGATACGGTCACCGACCTGCAGCCCCGCCTTTTCACTGGCACTCTTGGCCACCACTGCAGCCACGACTGGCAGCACTTTGCCACTCAGGGGGACGATCCCCAAGCTGCCGATAGGCGACTCTTTATCCGGATCGAAGGTCCAGCCGGTCAGCGACAAGGTTTTATCGGTGGCATAGCTGGTATTGGGTGCCTGCACCTTGAGAGTCACTGCATCATCACCCAGATGACTTATAAGAGCGTAGGTGACGCTCTCCCAGTCACCGGTCAGCTCATCGCCGACCCCGACAATCTCCATCCCGGGCAGCACACCCGCCTCGGCCACGATGGATGCCGGACGCACTTCACCGATCACCGGCTTGACGCTCGGCACCCCGATGATAAACATCAGCCAGAGGGCAAACAGGGCAAACACGAAGTTGGCCATGGGACCTGCGGCGACAATCGCCATCCGCGCCCAGACACTCTTGTGGTTGAAGGCATACTGCTCGTCACCGGGCTTGAGTTCATCGACCCGGCCATCGAGCATCTTGACGTAACCACCGAGCGGGATCAGCGCCAGCACATATTCGGTGCCATCTTTACCCATCCGGCGCCAGATCGCCTTGCCAAAACCGATAGAGAAGCGCTCAACCTTGACGCCACAACGACGGGCCACCCAGAAGTGACCAAACTCGTGCACCGCGACCAGCAGGCCCAGCGCAACAACAAAAGCACCGATATTCCACAACACACCGCCCATCAGCCAAGCTCCTCAATCAAAGTGTGAGCACGGGCTCTTGCCGCACCGTCCAGGGCAAACAGATCATCGAGCGAGCCGACGGCGCTGCTCTCCAGCGCCAGCATCACTGCCTCGTTGATCCGGGCAATATCCATAAAACCGATGCGCCCGGCCAGGAAGGCGGCAACCGCCTCCTCGTTGGCCGCATTGAGCGCAGTAGTCGCCGCTTGTCCCTTCTGGCAGGCATTGATGGCCAGCGCCAGACAGGGGTAGCGATCATAATCAGGCCGGATAAAGCTGAACTCTCCGACACTGAAGAAATCCAAAGGTTCCACACTGGAGGGGATGCGATTGGGATAAGCCAGCGCATGGGCAATGGGGGTACACATATCCGGATTGCCAAGCTGAGCCAGCACGGAGCCATCCTTGTACTGCACCATGGAGTGGATCACCGACTGCGGGTGGATCACCACCTGGATCTGCTCGGGCGCCGCATTGAACAACCAGCGCGCCTCGATGTACTCCAGCCCTTTGTTGATCATGGTGGCGGAGTCGACCGAAATCTTGGCCCCCATCGACCAGTTGGGATGAGCGATAGCCTGCGCCGGCGTCACCTTGGCCAGCTCGCTGATCTCGGTGTAACGGAACGGGCCGCCAGAACCGGTCAGCAAAATCTTGCTGATCCCCGCCGCCGCCAGATCACAAAAACCGGGCTGGCGCTGCACGGCAGTCGGCAGACACTGGAAGATGGCATTGTGTTCGCTGTCGATGGGCAGCAGCTCGGCACCATGCTCGCGAACGGCCTCCATGAAGAAAGCACCGGACATCACCAGCGCCTCCTTGTTGGCCAGCAAAATACGCTTGCCGGCACGTACCGCGGCCATGGTCGGGGCCAGTCCGGCCGCACCGACGATGGCGGCCATCACGCTATGGGCGTCGGGGTGAGCGGCAACCTCGCAGAGGGCTGCTGCACCAGACATGACCCGGGTCGCACTGCCGTGCGCTTTCAGACGGGCAGCCAGTTCACGGGCGGCATCCTCATCGACCATCACGGCAAAACGGGGGGAGAATTCGAGGCAGTCCCGCAACATGGCATCCACGTTGCGGGCGGCGGTCAACGCCAATACTTGCCAACTGCCCGGGTTATGGCGCAGCACTTTCAAGGTACTCTGACCAATGGAGCCAGAGGCCCCCAGAATAACCAGTGACTTGTGCATCAAAGCTCCTGACTGAGTAGCAGATAACTGAGCAGAAACACCGGCAGGGCGGCGGTCAGGCTGTCGATCCGGTCGAGAATGCCGCCATGACCCGGCAACAGGGTGCCGGAGTCCTTGATGCCCGCCTCGCGCTTGAACATGCTTTCGGTCAGATCGCCGAGTACGGAGGCTAGCACCGCCAGCAGAGAGCAAAACAGCACGGTGATCATCTTGGCAGGAACAAATCCCATCGACCAGGTGACACCGATGGCCAGCAGGCTGGCGGTAAAGAGGCCGCCGCACATCCCTTCGATGGTTTTGCCCGGACTCACAGCCGGTGCCAGCTTGTGCTTACCGAACGCCTTGCCGAAAAAATACGCGCCAGAATCTGCCGCCCAGACCAGTCCCATCACGAACAACAGGATCCAGGCGCCCATCATGGGGTCATGGTAAAAGTTGTAACCACGGATGGCGACCAGCGACCAGAAGAAGGGAACCAGGGTCACCAGACCAAACAGGGACTTGAGCCAGAGAGACTCTTTCCACAGCTTGGCGCTTTGGGGATAACGCAGCACCAGCAGCAGACCCAGCAACCACCAGCTTACCGCGGTCCAGAGCACGCCCATCACGAGGGGGTGCAGGTGAGGCGTCCAGAGTTGCTCCACCGGCAGCCAAAAGAGGCTGGCACCGAGCAACAGACAAAATACGATGGGTAACCATTGCTGCGGAGCAGCAGAGACAAAGCCGCTCCATTCACGGCTGGCCAACAAAAACACCAGCGCTGCCAACAGGGCAAAAAATTTCAATGGCAGAAAGAAGAGCGCCCCCAACACCAGGGGGATCAACATCAAAGCAGTAATAATTCGTTGTTTTAGCAAAAGAAACCTCTCTCTTGGGAGCGGGGTTTAGCCGGTCTGCTGCTCGGCGATCAATTCCCGTATCTGTTCACCCGTGCAACCGAAGCGACGCTCGCGGGCAACGAAAGAGGCAACCGCCTCACTGAACTCGGCCTCGTTGAAATCGGGCCACAATACCGGGGTAAAATAGAGCTCTGCATAGGCGAGCTGCCATAACACAAAGTTGCTGATGCGATGATCGCCACCGGTACGGATCAGGAGATCCACCGGCGGCAGGTCGGCCATACACACTTCGCGACCAAACATGGATTCATCGATGTCATCGGCGGCCAGTTCACCGGCAACAACCGCGCGGGCCAGCTTGCGAGCCGCCTGAGCGATATCCCACTGGCCGCCATAGTTGGCCGCAATATTCAGGGTCAATCCCTTGTTATTGGCGGTCAAGGCTTCCGCCTTGGCGATTTTGGCCTGCAACCGATCACTGAAGCGAGCGGTATCGCCAATCACCCTGAGCCGGATCCCGTGACTGTGAAGTTTGTTCACCTCGCGGCCCAGCACGGTAATGAACAGCTCCATCAAGGCGCTGACTTCCCCTTCCGGACGACGCCAGTTTTCGCTGGAGAATGCAAACAGGGTCAATGCCTCGATCTTGGCTCGCGCAGCAAAGGTAACGGCCTCGCGCACTGACTTGACGCCCGCCTTGTGGCCATAAACCCGCATCTTGCCTCGGTTCTGGGCCCAGCGACCGTTACCATCCATGATGATGGCGACGTGACGGGGTAAAGACGAGTTGGCACAATCACCCAACGCAGCCAAAAGCGACATGGTTTTCTCCCACAAAGACAAAAGCGCCGTGCAGGGGCACTACACGGCGCTCGTAATATACCTTTCAGGCGCTTAGATTTCCATTAGCTCCTTCTCCTTTGCAGCAAGAGCCTCATCGACCAGCTTGATGTAGGAGTCAGTCAGTTTCTGGATCTCTTCCTGGGCGCGACGGTCGTCGTCTTCGGAGATCTCTTTGTCCTTCAGCAGCGCTTTCAGGTCGGCGTTGGCATCGCGGCGAATGTTGCGCACGGCAACACGGGCGTTTTCCGCTTCGGCACGGACGATCTTGGTCAGGTCGCGACGGCGCTCTTCGGTCAGCGGCGGCAGCGGCACGCGCAGGGTCTGGCCATTGCTGGAGGGGTTCAGGCCCAGATCGGAGGTCAGGATCGCCTTCTCTACCGCCTGGATCATGGAGCGGTCAAAAATGGAGATGGAGAGGGTGCGAGCATCTTCTGCCACGACGTTGGCCAACTGTTTCAGCGGAGTGGCAGCACCGTAATACTCAACCTGGATGCCGTCGAGCAGGCTCGGGTGAGCACGGCCAGTACGGATCTTGGACATCTGGGTCTTGAGTGATTCGACACTCTTGCCCATACGCTCCTTGGCGTCGTTTTTAATCTCGTTGATCACAGCGGTTTTCCTTTTGGCGAACGAGCCGCCATGCGGCTCGCATCTATATTATTTGCTGACGTAATGGATCAGGGTACCTTCCGGCTCACCCATGATAACCCGGCGCAAAGCGCCCGGCTTGTTCATGTTGAACACCCGGATCGGCAGATCATGGTCACGTGCCAGAGTAAAAGCAGCAAGATCCATCACCTTGAGCTCTTTTTCAAGAACTTCATCATAACTCAATTCATGGTACAGCACGGCATCCGGATTCTTGACTGGATCTTCGTTGTATACACCATCAACCTTGGTGGCCTTGAGCACTACATCGGCTTCGATCTCGATCCCGCGCAGGCAAGCCGCAGAATCGGTAGTGAAGAAGGGGTTGCCAGTACCGGCAGAGAAGATCACCACTTTGCCTGCACGCAGCTGGCTGATTGCCTCGGCCCAGCTGTAGGAATCACAAACCCCTTGCAGGGAAATGGCAGACATCAGACGGGCATTCACATAAGCACGATGCAGAGCATCACGCATGGCCAGACCGTTCATCACGGTTGCCAGCATACCCATGTGGTCGCCCACCACGCGGTTCATGCCCGCCTTGGCAAGACCGGCACCACGGAACAGGTTGCCGCCACCGATGACCAGACCGACCTGAACACCCAGCTCAACCAGCTCTTTGATCTCTTGGGCCATCCGCTCCAGCACTGCCGGATCAATGCCGAAACCCTCGGATCCTTGCAGGGCTTCACCACTCAACTTCAGAAGAACACGTCTGTATGCAGGTTTGGGATTGGTACTCATGTCACTGATTCCTGGTCATATAAAGACCGCGACATAAGTCGCGGTCTGGGGAAACGGAAAAACCGGTTCGATTAGGCCTTTTGAGCGGCCGCGATTTGGGCTGCAACTTCAGCAGCGAAATCGGTCTCTTGCTTCTCGATGCCTTCGCCCACTTCGAAACGGGTGAAGGAGACAACGTCAGCGCCTTCTTTCTTCAGCAGCTCGGCAACAGTCATGGAAGGATCTTTCACGAACGGCTGACCAGTCAGGGAAACCTCACCGGTGAACTTCTTCATGCGACCTTCAACCATCTTCTCGGCGATCTCTTTCGGCTTGCCGGAGTTGATGGCGATGTCGATCTGGATTTCGCGCTCTTTGGCAACGACTTCAGCAGATACATCTTCAGGCTTGACGAATTGCGGGCTGTTGGCTGCAACGTGCATGGCCAGATCTTTGGCCAGTTCGTCGGAACCACCGGTCAGCTTGGTGATAACACCGATGCGGGAACCGTGAACGTAGGTGCCCAGGTTGTCACCTTCAACCAGCATCACGCGACGCAGGTTCATGTTCTCACCGATCTTGGCGATCAGGTTGGTGATGGTCAGCTCTACGGATTCGCCGTTGCCAAAATCAGCGGCTTTCAGCGCATCAACGTCTGCGATCTTCTGGGTAGCTGCGATCTCGACGATCTTCTGACCCATGGCCAGGAAACCGGCATCCTTGGAAACGAAGTCAGTCTCGCAGTTCAGCTCGATCATGACGGCAACGTTGCCTTCGGTACGGGCGAAAATCACACCTTCAGCGGCGATACGGCCAGCTTTCTTGGCGGCTTTGGCCTGACCGGATTTACGCATGTTCTCGATGGCCAGCTCGATATCGCCGTTGGCCTCTTCCAGTGCTTTTTTGCAATCCATCATGCCAGCGGCGGTGCGCTCGCGCAGTTCTTTTACCAGGGCGGCAGAAATGTTTGCCATGTCCAGTATCCTCGGTCTTGAATTGACAAGAAACAGGGGCCACAAGGGCCCCTGCTAACCAATTACATCAGCTTGGTTAATAAGGGCTTTGCAGACCTTATCAATTACTCAGCTTCAACGAAGCCATCTTGTTCGGCTTGAACAACGATGTCCTGCTCGCGAGCTTCCAGTACGGTGTCAGCAGCAGCATTCAGGTACAGCTGTACGGCACGGATAGCGTCGTCGTTACCCGGGATGACGTAATCAACGCCGTCCGGGTTGGAGTTGGTATCAACGATGGAAACTACCGGGATACCCAGGTTGTTGGCTTCTTTGATAGCGATGTGCTCGTGGTCGGCATCGACAACGAACAGAACGTCAGGCAGGCCGCCCATGTTCTTGATACCACCCAGGCTCTTCTCCAGCTTTTCCATTTCGCGAGTACGCATCAGCGCCTCTTTCTTGGTCAGCTTCTCGAAGGTACCGTCCTGGCTCTGGGTTTCCAGATCTTTCAGGCGCTTGATGGACTGACGAACGGTTTTCCAGTTGGTCAGCATGCCGCCCAGCCAGCGGTGGTTAACATAGAACTGGTCGCAACGCTCAGCGGCTTCTTTTACGGCTTCAGACGCGGCACGCTTGGTACCTACGAACAGTACCTTGCCTTTCTTGGCAGCTACGGAGCTGATGAAGTTCATGGCATCGTCAAACATCGGAACGGTTTTTTCCAGGTTGATGATGTGAACTTTGCTGCGGGCACCGAAGATGTAGGATTTCATTTTCGGGTTCCAGTAACGAGTCTGGTGACCGAAGTGAACGCCGGCTTGCAGCATGTCGCGCATAGAAACTTTAGCCATTTTATACCTCTATATTGGGGTTAGGCCTCCACACATCCCATATAACCGACCCGTTAAGGCACCCCGGCATATGTGTCGATGTGTGTGTGTTGTTTAAGTAAGGGTGATGAAATCGGGACGCAAGTTCCCCATTCCGGCGCGCTTTATACCATAACTTTGTTCAGGACACCACCGGCCGACACTCTAAACAGGTGTAAATCTGGATCCCGCCAGAGGAGGTTGCGACTGCCATTTGACGCTGTGATGACAATCACACTGGAAGTACGCGGGGGTTGCGGATAAAATTTTGGCCTGATTGCAAACGCATCTATTTTTCATTACCTGATTGCCGGACATCGATAGATGCGCGATCAGGTCCCAAGAGAGATCCCATGTCCATTAAAATCAAGACACCGGAAGAGATTGAAAAGATGCGCGTTGCCGGCCAATTGGCCGCCGATGTGCTGGTCATGATTGCGCCCCATGTCAAAGCTGGCGTCACCACTGACGAACTGAACACCCTCTGCCACAACTATATTGTCGACGTGCAGCAGGCCATCCCGGCCCCGCTCAACTATCACGGTTTCCCGAAATCCATCTGTACCTCGGTGAACGATGTGATCTGCCACGGCATCCCGAACCACAAGAAGCTGCGTGATGGCGACATCATCAACCTGGATATCACCGTTATCAAGGATGGCTACCACGGCGATACCTCGGCTATGTTCATCGTGGGGGAAACCACCCCGCTGCGCCGCCAGCTCTGCAAGGTTGCGCAAGAGAGCCTCTACGCTGCCATCAAGAAGGTGCGTCCGGGTGCCTGCATCACCGAAATTGGCGCCGTGATCCAGCCCATCGTCGAGAAGGCCGGCTTCTCCGTGGTGCGTGACTACTGCGGCCACGGCATCGGTGCCGAGTTCCACGAAGAGCCGCAGATCCTGCACTACCGCAACAGTGGCAAGCTGGAGCTGAAAGCAGGCATGTGCTTCACCATCGAGCCGATGGTCAACAGCAAGAAGTATCACTGCAAGGTCAATCCGAAGGATGGCTGGACCGTGACCACCAAGGATGGCGGCGACTCCGCCCAGTGGGAGCACACCCTGCTGGTGACCGAGGATGGCTGCGAGGTGCTCACCCTGCGCCCCGATGACACTATCGACCGCTTCATCAAACACAGCTAACATCGAACCCCGGCCCTGAACTTCCAAAGCGCCGGGGTTTTTACTTCTGTTTCAGCCGTTTGCCTGCCACTTGCGTGTGAGATGCCATGGACGCCAGCCTGCTTTCCCCCCATTTGTTACCCGATGATCAGCTCACCCGCGACAACTGCAAAGAGTACCTGAGCCGCTTTCTCGGCTGGCTGCACGCCCGTTTTGATGCCGGCGACAACATTATCGAGCTGGTTGCCACCCGCTCCGAATACATGGATCAGTTGCTCTGCCGCCTGTGGCAGAAGTTTGGCTTCGACAAGAGCGACCTGACCCTGATCGCGGTGGGGGGCTATGGCCGCGGCGAGCTGCACCCCCACTCCGATATCGACCTGCTGATCCTCTATGACGGCGACGAACTGGACGAAGTGTTGGGACTACGCATTGGCGAGTTCATCACCCTGTTGTGGGATCTCAAGCTGGAGGTGGGTCAGGCGGTGCGCAACGTGGCGGAGTGTCTCGAGCAGGGGCGCGCCGATATTACGGTCGCCACCAACCTCATCGAGGCCCGCTACATCACAGGTCGCCAGGAGGGCTTTCGGCAACTGAAAGAGGCCACCGGCCCCCAGCACTTCTGGCCAAGTGAAGCCTTCTTTCGTGCCAAGCGCCAAGAGCAGGCGGAGCGGCACCAGCAGTTTCTCGGCACCGCCTACAAGCTGGAGCCGGATCTCAAGAGCAATCCGGGCGGCCTGCGCGACATTCAGACCCTCGCCTGGGTCGCCCGCCGCCACTTCGGCGCCACCACCTTGTTCGAGATGACCAGCCACGGCTTTCTCAATCGCGCCGAGTATCGCGAGCTGCTCGACTGCCAGAATTTTCTCTGGAAGGTGCGCTTTGCCCTGCACATGGCCATCAACAAGGGAGATAACCGCCTGCTGTTCGATCGCCAGCGCACCGTGGCCCAGATGCTGGGGTTCGAAGGGGAAGGCAACACCCCGGTCGAGCAGATGATGAAGCGCTTCTACCAGACGGTGCGGCGGGTCTCCGAGCTCAACGAGATGCTGCTGCAGCTGTTTGACGAGGCGATCCTCGGCAACACCGCCATGGATGTGCGCCGCCTCTCCGACGAGTTCCAGCTCCGTGGCCGCCTCATCGATGCGGTGGATGCGGAGCTGTTTAGCCGTGAACCGGTCGCTATCCTGCGCCTCTTCTATCAGATGGCCCAGCATCCCGAGATTGCGGGCATCCACTCGGCCACCCTGCGCCAGCTGCGCGAGGCACGCCGCAAACTCAACTGCTGGTTGCAGGACTTGCCCGACTGCCGTCGCCTCTTTATGGCGCTGCTGCGCCACCCCAACGGCATCGGCCTGCCGCTCACCCTGATGCACAAATACGGCATCCTCGCCGCCTATCTGCCGCAATGGAACCTCATCGTCGGCCAGATGCAGTTCGACATGTTCCACGCCTACACGGTGGATGAGCACACCCACCGGCTGCTCAAGAACATCCACCAGTTCCCCAATCCGGCCAGTCGCCAGAGCCACCCGCTCTGCCACGAGGTCTTCACCCGGCTGCGCAAACCGGAGCTGCTCAGCATCGCCGCCCTGTTCCACGATATAGCCAAGGGACGGCGTGGCGATCACTCGGAACTGGGCGCCGTCGATGCGCTGGAGTTCTGCCAGCTGCACGGTCTGGATCGCTACGAGAGCCGACTGGTCGCCTGGCTGGTGCGCCACCATCTGCTGATGTCGGTTACCGCCCAGCGCCGCGATATCTACGATCCCGACGTGGTCACCGACTTTGCCCAGAAGGTGCGCGACGAGCAGCATCTCGACCTGCTCTACTGCCTCACCGTGGCCGATATCTGCGCCACCAACGATACCCTGTGGAACGACTGGAAGGGCACCCTGCTGCGGGAGCTCTACTTCGCGACCCAGAAGGCGCTGCGCCAGGGGCTGGAGAATCCGCCCGACATGCGGCTGCGCATTCGAGAAAACCAGCGTCAGGCCAAGCAACTGCTGGCGCAACGGGATGTATCGGAAGAGGCGATCAACCAGCTCTGGGCCGATTTCAAGGCCGACTACTTCCTGCGCCACAGCCCGGAGCAGATCGCCTGGCACTGCCGCCACATCATCGAGCATGGCGACAATCCGGCTCCGCTGGTGATCATCGGCAAACACCCGACCCGCGGCGGCAGCGAGGTGTTCATCTACTGTCGCGACACGCCGAACCTGTTTGCCACCGTGGCCTCGGCGCTGGATCAGAAGAACCTCAACATCCACGACGCCCAGATCATGAACTCGCGCAGCAACTATGTGCTCGATACCTTTGTGGTGCTGGAACCGAACGGCGAACCCATCAGCCCCAACCGCACAGCCACCATCAAGAAGGCGCTGGAGAAAGCGCTGCAGGAGCCGGGCAAGCTGGTACTGCGCAGCAAGCCGTTGTCGCGCCGCCACCGCCAGTTCAGCGTACCAACACGGGTGGTCTTCCTACCCCATAAAGGGGAAAGCCGCCACACTCTGATGGAGCTGACCGCCCTCGACACTCCCGGCCTGCTGGCGCGGATCGGCGCCGTGTTCCAGCAGTGTGGTCTGTCGCTGCATGCCGCCAAGATCGCCACCTTTGGCGAGCGGGTCGAAGACTTTTTCAGCCTGACCAGCCTCGATGGCGAGCCATTGACCGCCGAGCAGCAAAAACAGCTGGAAGAGCGACTGGTACACCAGCTCAATCCCCAGCAGTCGGTACTGGATTAAGCGAAGAGTGATTCGAAAGAGACTGGTTGTCGGGCGTTTTTTGCCATACCAAACAACTGGTTGGCGCACACCGGATGAAGAAATGGCCGCTGGCTGGAAGAATTCCGGTCAACCCCTTAAAAACAGTCGGAAAAGTGTGATACAACAAACAGAATTTTTTAAAGGAAACCTGTCATGACCGAGTTGCAACAGATCATTGAAGCGGCCTTCGAGCGCCGCGACACCATTACTCCGGGCTCCGTGGATAGCGCCACCAAGTCCGCCATCCTGCAAGCCATCGACCTGCTGGACTCCGGCAAGGCGCGGGTTGCCGAGAAGATTGCCGGTGAGTGGGTTGTCCATCAGTGGTTGAAGAAAGCGGTTCTGCTCTACTTCCGCATCAACGACAACGGCATCATCAAAGGCGACGATGCCCAGTACTACGACAAGGTTCCCCTCAAGTTCTCCAACTACACCGCCGAGCAGTTCAAGGAAGCGGGTGTGCGCGTGGTGCCGCCGGCGACCGCCCGCAAAGGCTCCTTTATCGCCCCCAATACCGTGCTGATGCCCTCCTATGTCAACATCGGCGCCTTCGTTGACGAAGGTACCATGGTCGATACCTGGGCCACTGTCGGCTCTTGCGCCCAGATCGGTAAGAACGTCCACCTCTCCGGCGGCGTCGGCATCGGTGGCGTACTGGAACCGCTGCAGGCCAACCCGACCATAATCGAAGACAACTGCTTTATCGGTGCCCGCTCCGAAGTGGTTGAAGGGGTCATCGTCGAGGAAGGTTCCGTCATCTCCATGGGCGTCTTTATCGGCCAGTCCACCCGCATCTATGACCGCGAAACCGGCGAAATCCACTACGGCCGCGTACCGGCTGGCTCCGTGGTCGTCTCCGGCTCCCTGCCCTCCAAGTGCGGTAAATACAGCCTCTACGCGGCGGTGATCGTCAAAAAGGTCGATGCAAAAACCCGTGCCAAAGTCGGCATCAACGCCCTGCTGCGCTCCATCGACGAGTAATCAGCATTGCTGTGATGAAAGGGCGCCTGATGGCGCCCTTTTCATTTTGGCGCCCCTGTCACAGGCAAGCCATGAGGCATCGGTTAAGATGGATGGGACAGGATCGTTTCAAACCGAGGAAGCCTGATGTACGAGAATCTGAAGAGCCTGGGGATCCAGGATCCCGCCTCCGTCGACAGCTATACCCTGCGCCAGGAGGCCAACCACGACATCCTCAAGATCTACTTCAAGAAGCAGAAAGGCGAGTTCTTCGCCAAGAGTGTCAAATTCAAGTATCCACGCCAGCGCAAGACCATGCTGGTCGATTCCGGTACCCATGAGTACAAGGATGTCACCGAGATCAACGCCAACCTCAAATATGTGGTGGATGAGCTGGACAACCTGACCCAGGGCGTCCATCAGCAGGCCGACCCGGACATCAAGCAAAAGATCCTGCGCGACCTGCGCCATCTGGAAAAAGTGGTACAAAACAAGATCAGCGAAATCGAACGGGATCTGGAGAAACTCTAACCCTCCCCCTCTTGCTTAAAGAGCGCCCAATGTGGCGCTCTTTTTATTGGCTGACTTTATATAGGTTTATCAGGTGATGACATGCGATAAGTCGAGCGAGGCACACCAGCGGTTGTGCCGACATAGGGCATCCCGTTACACATCGCATCTTGGGTAACGAGACTCCTGCCGAGTTCGACCTGCTGTGACTCGCACGATCCATAACCAGAAATAGCAAGAGGGAGGCTTTCGCCTCCCTCTTCAAACACGCTGATATTCAGGCAACAGGATTAGTTGCTCTTCATCCAGATGTCCATGTCGGTTTTCAGGTTGTCGGACTTGGTACCGAAGATGGCTTGAACGCCGGAACCAGCCACTACCACACCGGCAGCACCCAGTTTCTTCAGACCAGCCTGGTCAACCTTGGCAACATCTTTCACACCAACACGCAGACGGGTGATGCAGGCATCCAGAGAAGCGATGTTCTCTTTACCACCGAAGGCGGCAACCAGAGCAGCAGACATCTCGTCTTTGCCTTGGCCAACGGCCTCTTCAGCAGTCTCGTCTTCACGACCCGGGGTTTTCAGGTTCATGGCACGGATAACGAAGCTGAATACGACGTAGTAGATAGCCGCGTAAACCAGACCCAGACCAACCAGCAGCAGCATGTTGTCGGCACGCGGTGATTGCACCACGAAGTCGATGAAGCCGTTGGAGAAGGTGTGACCGTGTACGATACCCAGAGAGTTGGTCAGCACATAAGCCAGACCAGCCAGTACAGCGTGGATTGCGTACAGAACCGGAGCGATGAACAGGAAGGAGAATTCAATCGGCTCGGTGATACCGGTCAGGAAAGAGGTCAGGGCTGCAGAGGCCATGATACCAACGATCTTGGCGCGGTTTTCCGGCTTGGCAGCGTGAGCAATGGCGAACGCAGCAGCAGGCAGACCGAACATTTTGAACAGGTAGCCACCAGCCAGCTGACCAAAACCGTTACCGGCAGCGCGGGAAGCGTCATCAGCAGTCAGGAAGCAGGTCATGATACCGTGAACAGTTTCACCGGCACCGTTGACGCAGGTACCAGCCTGATAGAAGAACGGTACGTTCCAGATGTGGTGCAGACCGAACGGGATCAGGGAGCGCTCAACCACGCCGTAGATACCGAAGGCCAGTACCGGGTTCTGGTTGGCAGCCCAGTCAGAGAAGGCACCGATGGCACCACCCACTGGCGGCCAAATCACGGACAGGATCACACCCAGACCGATGGAGAGGAAACCGGTGATGATGGGTACGGCACGTTTGCCCGCGAAGAAGCCCAGGTACTCTGGCAGCTGGATCTTGTAGAAACGGTTGAACGCCCAGGCAGCGATACCACCGGCCAGGATACCACCCAGCACGCCGGTTTCGATGGTTTCAACACCCATCACAGGTGCCATGACCTTCAGGGTTGCGACCATGATGCCGTAGCCAACGATGGCTGACAGACCGGATACACCGTCGTTATTGGTAAAGCCCAGAGCAACACCCACTGCGAACAGCAGGGCCATCTGGCCAAATACGGAACCACCGGCTTGCTCCATTAATTGGGAGACAATTTCCGGCATCCAGCTGAAGTGGGCAGCCCCCACCCCCAGCAGAATACCTGCGACTGGCAAGACTGATACTGGCAGCATCAGCGCCTTACCAACCTTTTGCAGATTAGAGAAAGCATTTTTGAACATTGTGTGCGCTCCTGAATGGATTGTCGTCCCTGAACGATCTATCTGGATGAAATAAGGACTGATTCATTCAGATATCTTCGAGTCGGGCTTGTTTATTTTGACCATCAGAATATAACCCAGCGGGTCATAAATTGCTGCTTTCGAAGGCGGGGGAATATTGAATTTGGAGGGAAGATCACAACTTGTTTAGCGGCTAAAAAACGCATCTAATAGAAATTAATAATCCGCATTATCACTCTATTACAAAGACATATAAATAGCAGTTTCACTTTGTATTTTAATAATGCCATTTACATCAAATAGCAACTCACTGTAACAGAATGTAACGGCGTGATTTTTATTTATTACAGTCTACCGATTAAAAAGGCCTCCAACAAGGGAGGCCTCAATAAATATATCTGACCAGCAAACGGTCGTATTACTCTATTGTTGCGAGCGCTTGACCGCATCAATAAACACGCTTTTTGCTTTGGTTGAACCAGCCCGCTCGGCCTCGTTCACCAGCTTCATCGCCTTGTCGATATCCCCCGCCTTGACTGCTTTTTCGATCTGGCTCTGATAGAAGGCTTCAGTTTCACTCAACATGGCAGGAGCAGGTTTGGCTGCGACCGCAGCTGTTGCAGTTGTGGTAACGGCTGCGGTAGTCGCTATCGCTGCAACCTGCTGACCCTGGCTCATAGCCACCTTGTCGGCATATTCGGGTTTGAATACCGCTTCAAGACCACTTCCACGGGCCATATCTTTGACTTTGATCTGCACCAAGCCCCACGGGGAGTGCGGGATCACCGGATCCTTGATATCAGGCTCAACGGTACCATTAGCACGAGCAAACGCTTTTGATGGATGCAGGATTGTTGTGCTGCCTGAGAGCTTATCCGCGGGCGCATAAACGATCATGTATGTTTCGCTGGCCGGGTTGCCAGGCATGCTGCGATCAACAAAAACACGCCCTTCAATACGGTCGTTATCGAGCAAGTGAGCAGGCTGATAGCTGAATACTGACTCACCCAGGACCCGAGTCACCTTGAACTCGGCATCCAGCATAATGACCTTGGGCACCATCACGGTTTTACTCACCTGTGATGCCAGGCTGATCGCCAGATTGCCGGTGTTGGTCGGCAAGCGATAAGCAGCAAAGTAACTCATCCCCTCATCAAACTGAAAAGTGGGTTGCTTGCCATCAATGGCCAGCAAGGTCTCACCTTCAGGCAAGGGGGCATAACTGAAATCTTTAAACGCCACACAGCAGCTTGAGGCTTTGGCCAACGCTTGCTTGGCTTGATCTGCATCGCTCAAGATCGAGCCATGTTCTTGCAGAGGAACAACCATGTTTCCGGCACAACCGGTTAATAGCGCAGTGATTACGGCTGCAATAGACATCTTTACCCGTTTCATTTTTCTTATCTCCATAATCCGGTGGCCGTGATCCGGCGAAACAAAACTGCCCCCATAAGGGGGCAGTCACTAACTTAACTTAAACTTTTGCTTACCACCAAGCTTCTGCTTGAACACCAAACTGGTAGGTGTCTTTGGAGGTATTGCCTTCGAAGACTTTCTTGTCTTCGTCGTTAGCCAGGTAGGAGGCGAACACACGGATTTCCGGACGGGCCCAGAAGCTGGAACCAGCAGACCAGGCTTGAGCCAGGGTCAGCTTGTAGCCGGCATCTTTGTCTTCGCTGCCATTGGTGGACTTGTTGTTGTCCTTGAAGTAACCGCCTTCAAAGATGGTCTTGTTGAAGTCATCCCACTTGTACATCGGGCGAACAACAACAGACATGGTTTCCCACTTGTCGTTGCCGTCCCACATTTCGTTGCCTACACCGTAAACCAGCTGGTGACCCATCTCCCAGGAGTTGCCCATCGGAACAACGCCCCAGTTGATGATACGGAAACCGTCAGCACCGTCTTTGGCTTCAGCGCCGTACCAGGAACCATCGCCATAGAAAGCCATGGTCTTGGAGTAACCTTCGGTACCGTATTGCAGCACGGTTTTGTTGAAACCACCGAGGATGCCAGCGGTCAGTTCAGCAGTCAGCATCACGCCATCTTGCGGATTCTTTTTCAGTGCTTTCTGATCGTTGGTCTCATTGACCAGAGCATAGTCAACGCCCAGTTCCAAGGACGCATCGGTCCACAGCGGGATGCCGGCATAACGCAGATCCAAGGTGTTAACGTTCAGATCTTCATTCTTCTGATAGGTCGGGTTACCGTTGCCATCCACTCCGGTTTGGGTGTACTGGCCAAACACATCGGCAGCGCTGCGATCGTTGCGTACCCATGCGAAAGATACTTTACCCGGACCAGCCTGGATGCCTTCGATACCAGCACCGGCACCGGAGATGTTCCAGTAGTAGAAGTCGGAGATGTGGATGTCATGGCGTTGATAGTAACGCTTACCAGCCCACAGGGTTGCTTCAGGAGCAAAGTTCAGCAAGCCTTTGGCTTGTACGTTGAACTGACGCAGAGCGAAGTCGGAATCACCATTGCACTGCTTGGCATCGAAGTTACAAACAGTACCGGTACCTTCCCAGTCGTTTGAACCGTTGGAAGCCATGGCAAACATGGAATCAACATAGAAAGTCTTGCCATCTTTGTTGAATACTTCCTGACCCAGTTGCACTTCACCGTAGGTATCATTTTCGTTACCAAGACGGCCAACTTTATTGACGTTGTATTTAACCATGTCGCCGTCGCCGGAAACACCGACGCCGGAACGGAAATAACCGTGGAAATCTACGGCAAAGGCGGCTTGGGAAGCCAGGGCGGCAGTAACAGCTGCTGCAATCGGGAGCCACTTCATTTTCATTGTCATATTCCTTATTTCCCGCAGTGAGGAGTGTGATCCTGAATATTCAACTTCTTATCACCATGTAATCCTGTTGGTGATAACCGAGGTTGATTATAGGGAGCGTATTTCACGACAAATATGAAGCGACTCACAAAATGGCGACAAATCGCTCGGCAAACGATCTCCACAACAACAACAAGTAAAAAAGCCATCAACCGCGCAATTAAAATCCAGAAAACAAGAAAAACACACAACAACAACAACCCTGAAAGCGTTATCATTAATTAATTCGCGATAGAACTAAAGTCATTATTTTACGTTCGAATGACAAAAACATGACTGAGATCGCTTTCAAGATGGAACTTTTATTTGGATGACGGGTCTGCGGTGCGCGTGAAACCATTACGGCAATGGAATGCTAAAAGGGGAAAATACCCCTCCGCCACCAGGGGAAATATGCGTTGCAGAGTGAGATGGTTTTTGTGCAAATAACAATCCCCTGCTACTTAAGGCTCAGGGGATTGATATGGCTCTATTCAAGAGAATATTCAGGGCTGAATATCCCACTTTTTCAGCCAGCTGAGTGCCACCTGTTCGGGTTCATCGTGCACGGTGGCATCCAGCTCCAGCGGGGAAATCACTCGCGTGGCCCCCAACTCTTGCAGCAATCCGTCCAGCCGACGGCCCGCGCCACAAAAATGGTCATAGCTGCTGTCCCCCATGGCAATCAGGGCATAACGCAATCCCTTAAGCCAAGGTGCCTTGTCGGCCAGCTCGCTGGCAAAAGGCTGCAGATTGGGTGGAATGTCCCCCTGCCCGGTGGTGGCACTGACCAGCAATAAAAAACGGCCGGGGTCTATGTCCGCCAGCCGTGCTTCTTCGTGCAGGGTACAGTGATGCCCCTTGCGTTCCAGCTCATCTGCCAAGGTCTCGGCCACCAGCATGGCTGCGCCGTAGACAGTTCCTACCACGATATCGATCTGCGCCATTCTCCTCTCCCTGCTTGAGTCACTCTTTTGAGCAACTCTATCAGCAAGCTGGCGTCAGATGCCACCGATTCAAGGCTGAGCATCAGGCGCTTAGTAGTCGCTCTCGCTGGCGGGCCAGCCCAGCTCGGCAAACAGGCGCAGCACATCCTGACCGAGTGGCGCCTGGATCCGCATCGGCACCTTGAGCACCGGATGGGTAAAGCTCAGGGTGCGGGCCACCAGCAGCAGCCGCTCGCAACCGAAGTGCTCGCGAAAGAAACGGTTGTGACGACCATCCCCGTGGGTGGTATCCCCGACGATGGGGTGGAACAGGTGATCCATATGGCGGCGCAACTGATGCTTGCGACCGGTCTTCGGGAACAATCTGACCAGACTGTAGCGACTGGTAGGGTGCTTCTTGGAGACCGCGTGGGGCAGCTCGACCTGATGCAGGCGACGGAAGGTGGTGACGGCATCCTGCGCCGGGCGATCCGGGTTGCTCATGGCATCGGCAATCTTGTCCAACTGCTCCTTGAGGGGATAGTCGATCACCCCCTGCTCGGGCGCCCAGCCACGCACCAATGCCAGATACTCCTTGTGTACCTGACGTTGGGTAAAGGCTTCAGTGAGTGCGCGGGCAATCACCGGATCGAGCGCAAACAGCAGCACGCCTGAGGTGGGACGGTCGAGGCGATGCACCGGATAGACATGGCGACCGCCGATGAGATCCCGGGTCATCTGCATGGCAAAACGGGTCTCGCCCTTGTCGAGCCAGCTGCGATGCACCAGCAGACCGGACGGCTTGTTGACCGCCACCAGCCACTCATCCTGATAGAGCAGGGTCAGCTTCAGGTCACTCTCTTCTCGGGTTTGATCTGGCATCATTGTTCTATCACTTTGCCGGAGAGCAGCAGATCGAAGCGGGCGATCAGGCGCAGCAGCGCTTCAGCTTCGGCCAGATCTTCTTTGTAGACTTCGCTGGCCATGGGATAAAGGGAGACGCTGGTGGGCAGCGGCGCCTGCAACATCACCAGCTGCTCCATGCGCGGGATCAGCACGAACTGCAGCCACTGATCAAAGCTCAGGGTATCGACACAAAAAGGCAGGGTGCTTGCCAGGGCTTCGTCACCGGGATGGTCAGCTTGCCAGCGCTCAAGGCGCTGCAACTCGGCGGTGAGTTCCCCCAACAGGCCAGCTACCAGCAAATATTGATTCATCTCGCTCTCTTCCTCATAACCACAGATTGATCCGCTGACCCGACAGGGTCAGCCAGGATGCCGATACATTCGGTCGCGCAGCACCGGCGATTAAGCCTGCTCGTCGACATACACGGCAGCCAGCGCGGCCTGCCGACTTTAAAAAAGGGCGATACTATACACCTCCCCCCGCATGGCTGCCATGTTGATATCTGCCGCAACGCGCGTCTGCTGCCACTGGCTATCCTCGGCAAGGGCCTTATAATCGGCCCGCATCACCATTAGCCGGATCTCACCATGTCTGTGACGCCTACTGCCATCAATACCTTGACCGAATTTCTGACTCAGGCTGGCACCCAGTTCCAGCTGTTTGACATGGGCCGCCAGGTGCGGCCACTGGCCAGCGACACCTTTGTGCGCATCGAACAGCAGCAAGAGCCCTACCCCTGGCCGCTGCAACAGCACGCCTGGTTGGGTGTGCACTTCTTCCAGCCGAGCGAGTCTCGCCACTACCTCTGGTTCCTCAAGTTTGCCCTCGATGAGCGCGGCCTGCTGATGTCAAATGGCCCCAAGCTGTTCATGGATCAGGTGGTGGAAACCCTGGGCTACAAGCTCACCGGCGATCTGGATGAAGAGAAGGCCCAGCGCTTGGCCGACAATCCCTACACCTTCCGCCCGGCGGAGGCAAAAATGGCCAGTCTGCACGCCAAGCTGGCGCGCCAGCTGGAGCAGGCCCCTTCCGCCTATTACGATGCCCTCTGCCACTATCTGGCCGCCCCCAACGACACCGGTTGGCAAACGCTGGGGCTGCAGGGCTTTGCCGATCTGGCCGAGCGACTCCATGATGAGCGCAATCTGGCGCTGATCTGCAAGGCGCTGCCCAAACTACCGCAAGAGCCGCTCTATGCACTCTGCCAGAGCCTTGAAAACGCCCCGCTGCCGCCGGCAGTACAAGGCGCCCTGCTCGAGCGGATCGGCAAGGAGCAGGAGTGCGCCGCCCCCAACCCGGAGACCCTGGCCTACCTCTGCCGCGCGATGGCCTCCTGTCCCGGCAGCTCTTTGCGCACCAACAAGCTGCTGACCCTGTTGCAAACCCAGCCGAGCCCGGCGCTGCTGCTCGCCATTGCTGGCCGGCTCTGGCCCGACCTGAAAGATGCCAATCTGCTCAGCCACTATCTGGAACAACTGGCACTGCAACCGACCCAGTTCTTCAATCAGGTTTTTGCCGAGTTGGTCACTTTACCGGCCCTGCGCAATGATATGCTGGCCAGACTGCGTGACCCCAACCGCAGCGATGCGCTGGGCAAGGCCATCGGCCGTCTGTTCGCCTCGGCCTGACCCCTCGCCTCACCCTCACGCCACGAGGCAACACGGCGGGAAATAGAAAAGGAGATCGGGAGTACCGAGCAGGACTCCCGGTTATCGACATCACGATAAGGAAGCCCGCCTATGGGAGAGATGCTCGGAATTTTGTTGCTGATTGCCGTAGCCGGCCTGTTCTGGCTGCAACGCCAACAGGCAGAAGTGGCCTGGCAATACATGCGCCGCTACTGCCAGCACCATGATCTGCAACTGCTGTCGCTGGCCCGCAACCGGCGGGAGCTGGCCCGCAATCCCCTGCGGCTGCTGACCCACTATCAGTTTGAATTCTCCAGCGATGGCGAGAGCCACTATCAGGGCACCCTCAAGATGCAGGGGCTGCACATCGTGGGCGTTGATCTGCCACCCCATCGCATCCCCTCTGCCTGATCCCCAATCTCGTCTCTGCGCCCGATGGCTGTGCCTGTCTATAATCTCAGGGATTAAACAAAGGGAGAGACGAGATGGAACCCCTTGTCCACGATCTGCCAGCCCTGTTTGCCCAGCTCGGGATGGCCAACGACGAGCTGAGCCTGCACCGCTTTGTGCACGACCATCACCTCGACAATGAAACCCTGCTGCCGGAGGCCGGTTTCTGGAATGCCGCCCAGGCCAGCTTCCTGCGCGATGCCCTGTGGAACGACTCCGACTGGTGCGAGGCGATCGACCAGCTCGATGTGATGCTGCGCCAGCCCCGCTAAGCCGCCCGCCCCTTTCCTCCCCTGCCGGCTTTGGTTAAGATCCCGCCCCGATATCGATCCCCCCTTCTCACCCAGAGCATGCTTATGTCCGCCCACGAGATCATCCGAATTGCCAACGAGCTGGCCGCCAAGGGCCTGACGCCCACCACTGCCATGATCAAGGCCCGCCTCACCCAGCC
Source organism: Aeromonas sp. 600282 (assembly GCF_049175755.1). Lineage (NCBI taxonomy): Bacteria > Pseudomonadati > Pseudomonadota > Gammaproteobacteria > Aeromonadales > Aeromonadaceae > Aeromonas > Aeromonas sp. 600282. The sequence continues at coordinate 76,329 of NZ_JAAKVR010000015.1, forward strand.
TGTGCCGATGGCCGAGCTGCTGAAAGTGCTGAGCCAGTGGAAGCAGCAGCCAGTTGCGACCGCCGAGAGCGAGATCCTGCCAGAGGCTGTGCCTCAGCCAGCACCGGAGCTCACCCTGCAGCAACTCGCCGAACAGCTCGCGCGCATCGAACAGAAGGTGGATCGCCTGACCGACCTGCTCCTCCAGCAGGGGCAAGGCTGAACCATGTATATCGTCGAACTCTGCTTTGAGTGTTACCGCGATACCTCCCTTGGCGAAGCCGAGCGGGCCATCGTCAACTACCTCGACATGCTGCGTTATCAGGGCCAGATCCTCGGGCGGGAATTCCCCACCAGCATGCATGACGGCTATTTCGTCAGTCGGGTAGTCTGCCCGGAGCAGGATAGCCTGCACCCCGACAACCAGAGCGAGCAGGTCAAACTGGCCGAACAGCAGCTCAATCAGTCCGGGTTATTGGCGCCAAAGCTCCATCTTCAAGGGGCGGATCTGCTCTCCGACAGCACCGACCCTTGCGGCACACAGGGCGAGCGCCCCAGCTGGATGATGCTCTATACCAGCTTCCTGCATACCTGCTCGCCGCTGCGCTGTGGTGACCACTTCGCCCCCATTCCGCTCTACCAGCTGCCCGCGGTCGCCAACGGCGATCAGAAACAGATCATCAAGTGGCAGGAGGATTGGGAGGCATGCGATCAGCTGCAGATGAACGGCTCCATCGCCGAACATGCGGCGCTGCACGAAATCGGCGAAGTGGGCAGCCGCCTCTACCGGCGCGGCACCGATTTGGCCAAACGGTTGGAAGTGCTGAGCGGCATCCCCACCTACTACTACCTCTACCGAGTGGGCGGGTTGAGCGCGGCCGAGGAGAAGGCGCGCCCCTGCCCCAGCTGTGGCGGTGAGTGGGCGCTGGCAGAGCCACTGCACGAGATCTTCGACTTCAAGTGCGACAGCTGCCGTCTGATCTCCAACCTCTCCTGGGATTTCAAGGATTAAGCGCGTTCCCTGTACGCGATGCCATAAAAAAGAGCCTTGCCGCATGGCAAGGCTCTTTTCGTTCCGATGAGTAACCTTGGCTCGAAGCGGCGCTATTGCGGCAACGTCTCCAGCCGCTCCAGAAACGCCGGCAAAGAGGGCGCCAGCGTCAGACGGCGGCCGGAATCGAGCCACTCCAGCCACACCTGACCACTCTCGTTATCCAGCGAGATGAGCGTCATCTCGTTGCGGGTGGTGGCAATAAAGATGGAGGGGGTTCGTTTTAGCTTGCGCAGCATCAGCAAGTGGCCGATGAGGTTCTCCTTGAGCAGGTCGAGATCCACGTCGTTCCACGGCAGGAGCAATTCAAGGCGCAGCCCCTTGAAAAGGCAGGGGATGGGGCGGCTGAACCAGTGCCCGAACAGGGCAATGGCGCTGGGATGAATCGTCAGCTCGAGGGCATCGGCCATGGCTGTAAAGTCGGCGGGCTCGGAGCGATGGTGAGGACGCCAGGCCACCCGACCATCGGCGGGCTCACCAAGCTGGCAGGGGGAAAGCCAGTCCGCCTCCCACTCGCACAGGGGCAGGCCTCGTCTGGCCTCGCCATCCCGTTGCCAGCGGGCAAAAAAGTGCTCCAGGGCAGACAAAACTTGATCCGACATCGAAAATCCCCACAATTGCTGGCAAAGTCCGCTATTGCACCACCAAACCCGGTAACAGACAAGGTTGCCAGCCGACCTTGCGACCCGGGAAACAAAACCTGGGATACAGAGAGGCTGACGCCCAAGCCAAACGGCTGCAACCATCCGGCCCTGCAATGGCCCGTTTCATTCCACTCATCATGAGCACATTACGTGAGCAACCCTGTGAGCAAACAAGATAGATACGCCGGGGCCAGCGCCCTGACCGGCCTGAGCCTGGGCCAGCAATCCGATTACATCAGCCAGTACACCCCCTCCCTGCTGCAGCCAGTTCCACGTAGCCTGAACCGGGATGATCTCCAGCTGGGCGATGACCTGCCCTTTAGCGGTTGCGATGTCTGGACCCTCTATGAGCTCTCCTGGCTCAATGCCAAGGGCAAGCCGATGGTGGCGGTGGGTGAAGTGGCCATTCCGGCCACCAGTGCGAACCTGATCGAATCCAAATCCTTCAAGCTCTACCTCAACTCCTTCAACCAGACCCGTTGCGACTCTATCGAGGCAGTCGCCGCCATGCTGACCAAGGATCTGAGTGCCTGTGCCGGTGAGACCGTCAAGGTGACCCTGTTCCCCCTCGACAAGGCGCCGCACCAGATTGCCCTGCTGCCCGGCGAGTGCATTGATGAGCAGGATATCGAGGTAGACAATTACGAGTTTGATGCGTCCCTGCTGCAAGGGGCGGTCGGCAGCGAGCAGGTTGAAGAGACTCTGCACAGCCACCTGCTCAAATCCAACTGCCTGGTCACCAGCCAGCCCGACTGGGGCTCCGTGGTAATCCGCTACAAGGGGCCGAAACTCGATCGGGAGAAGCTGCTGCGCTACCTCATCTCGTTCCGCCAACACAACGAGTTCCACGAGCAGTGCATCGAGCGGATCTTTATCGACCTCAAGCACTATTGCCAGCCTGAGCAGTTGACCGTCTATGCACGCTATACCCGCCGCGGCGGCCTCGACATCAACCCGTTCCGCTCCGATTTCGAAGCCGTGCCAACCAACCTGCGTCTGATCCGTCAATAAGAGCAGACGTTGATAAAGGGCTTCCCGGTATCACACCACAGCGCCCTGCTATCTCAACCCTGCTGGCGCCTTGATGCATCCGGCTACAAAGGAGCCTGAGCACACCATCAGTAAACGCTGGACTCGCAGGGGTGGGCTTGGATAACATGCCAACACCTCTGCGCCGTCCTTAATCCAATGAATCAACTGTTTTTTCTGGCTATGATGATGTCTTCTCTGTCCGCTCCAAATCTGGATCTGGACAAGGAGCAACTATCCCTGGATCTGCAACAGGCCCAATCACTGGTGCTGACCGACCCTGCCAGATGTGTTCAGATCACCTCCGCCTTTCTGACGCGTGCGGCCAATAATCCCCAGCAAATCATCAGTAATCGTCAGGAGTTCGGCTATCGCGAGCCTCTGCTCAGCTACAGCACCGTTTCGCAAACCATCGGAGCACACCTGCTTGAAGGGGAGTGCCGAATCCAGCTTGGCCAATATCAAGCTACCCAGCAAACCCTCGACAAGGCGATGGAGCTGGCGGAGAGAGAGCGCCAACCCGAACTCAAGGCCCACGCCCTCTATCTCAAAATCCGTAGCCAGGGGCTAAGGCAAGATGGCCAGAACAACAGCCGTATCCTGCTGGAACAATTGGACGAACAGCTGGCCCGTCCCGACCTCAAACAGAGCCAGTTACAGATCTATAGCCGCCTGCAACGCACCAGCTACGAGATTGAAAATCAGCATCTTGAAGACGCCAAGACCCATCTGGCGGATGCAAGGATCTGGGCTGCCAAAGCCGCCAATCCTCTTGCCAGCGCCTGGGTCAGCGCCATCAGCGGCGACCTTTATCGTGTGCTGCAACAACCCCAGCTGGCATTGGGTGAATATATCGATGCCCAGCAGCAGGCCAAGAATCTCAACGACCCGCTCTTTCTCGGCTTGCTCTCCAACCAGATAGTCAAACTCTATCAGCAAGAGCAGGAGCCCCAGAAAGCGCTGCAATATGCCAATGAAGCGGCCAACTATTTTCACTCCATCGGCAATCCGTCACTGCTATGTGACTCACTTATCGTGCTGGCCCGACTCAACCGTGATCAGGGCGACCTCAATATGGCGCTGGTCTACTTCTTCAATGCGCTGGATTTGCTCGATGAGGGAAGCAGTCGGCCGCAGGCCTCTCTGCTCAAGTACGAGATTGGCAAAACCTATCTGCAAAGCGGTAACCTCTCGCTGGCCGGCAACTACCTCAATGCAGCCCGGCAGTCCCACGAGTTGGGCGATGCCAAAGAGCCGCTGATCGATACCCTGCTGTTGCTCGGCGAGCTCTATCTGAAGAAGCAGGAGGCGGCCATCGCCATCCTGCAGCTGGAAAATGCCCGGGCACTGGCCAATCAGGTAGGCGACACTCGCCGCCAGTACGAAGTATTCCGCCTGTTGTCACTTGCGTATGAGCAGAAGGGATACCTGCACCAGGCCCTCGACAGCTACAAGCGCTTCCATCGTTTGGGAGAAGAGGTTCGCCAGCAGGAAATTGATCAGGAGCAGGCTGCGATCCGTGACAACTATGTCCAGGTTGAACGGGTACAACACATCAAGGAGCTGGAGCAGCAGCTTAACAACAGCCAGCACCAGCAGGAGCGCTATCTCTGGTCGAGCATTACCACCAGCCTGCTGCTGGCGCTCTTCATCTACCTCTTCTTCACCCTCTGGCTCAAATTGCGTACCGCCCGTCTGCAACTGAAACGCACTGGCGAGGCCCTGCTGATCGAACCCCGTTCCGGACTTGCCAACTGGCAGCGGCTGATGAATCGCTGGCCACGAGAGATGGCAAAACGCCAGCTGAAATCGGAGCGCTGGTATCTGAGCGAAGAGCACAGCGAATTCGATGACAAGCTGCACTACCTGTTGTTCAGGGTGCCCTTTATGGTCAACACCCTCGAGCGCCACGGCTATCAGGTCAGCCGTGAAATCGAGCAGGCGTTCGGCATCTATATGGATACCCTGACCCCGCAAGATGGCCGTATCTATGACTTGCGGGAAGGGCACATGCTGTATGTGGTGCCACAGCGCCACGTGACCAACCTGCATCAACTTGCGGGAGACCTGCTAACCGCAATCGCCGCCTTCCCTTGCCAATACGAGCTTGATCGCCAGATAAGCCTGGGGATTGTCAGCCACCCCTTCCTGCCCAAGGCGGCGACCGCGCTCGATCACAATGGCCTGTTCGACCTCTGCTATCTCGCCCTTTCGGGAGCCATTCAGCTCAGTGAAAAATACCGGCAAAACGCCTGGTTGGAGCTCGCCGCCATCGATTGCCAGCAGGCTGCATTTTTTAATGGGGATGTGTGGCAATGCGGCTTGATGGCAATTGACAAGGGGCTGGTAAAAGTCAATTCTTCTCATGAAAAGCAATGGGTTAACTGGCCCAGCCTCGCAAGGATGCAAGCGGCTGAAGGCCAGCCGGCAAATAATAGATAACAGACGACACTCAACCTCGGGTTCGGCCACTGTTGCTATCCAACACCAAAAACAATAATGACAACAGGGCGACCTGATAATGAATGACATCGCTGCCGTAGCAGGACAATTGGCCAGGCTCAGGGAATCCCTCCAGCAAAAACAGCTGGAGCTCGACGGCGTTCTCTCCTTTTCCGATGCAGAGCGAGCTCGTGGCATCCAGTTTATCAACAAGCTGATGCTCTCTTGCCGCGGCTTCGATCGTGAGCTGGACAATCGCTTCGCCAAGCTCAAGCAGAGACTGGATAGCAATCCCGCATTCACCTCGCTGGATGCAGAGCTACTTGCCATCGAGAAGTTGCTGCAGCAGCACAGCAATGCACTGGAAGAGTCGCTCACCCTGACCCAGGCAGCCATTGATCTTGGCTCAAAACAGCTAAAAACCATCAAGGGCTTCCCGGAAGAGGCCCGAAAATCCCTCAAGGAATTTCTGAAAAGCCCCGCCGGCTATGGTATTGCCGATCATCAAAAGAAGGTGATCCGCCTGCTTGAATTCTATCAGCAGGCGATCAAGATCCAGCTGCTGCCAAGCCAGCCACTGTCCGGCTCTTCAGCGCCCCAACAACAAGAGAGCGAGCCCGGTTGTGAACCCCAACCTGATGCTGAACCGTTTGACCTCAAAGATCATGCGCGTATCGCAGACGAACTGCAGCGGCTGATCACCGAACTTGATTTCGCCGGTTCAATTGGCGAGAGCCTCGGGGATATCCGCCGTCAACTGCTGATCGGCATCAATCCTGCCATGCTGGCAGAGACCTGTATGCAGGTCATCGAACTTATCATCGAAGGCACCCGCGAGGAGCGCAAAGCCTCCCGCGCCTTTCTCAGCTCCCTCAACGAGAGCCTGTCAGCAGTGCATGTCGGCTTTACCGAATCCCTCGACGAAGGGCGTGCGCTACAAAATGAAACCCGTGAAACCCGCGAAGCTCTGGTCTGCGAACTGCAGGCCATCGACCACTCCCTAGCCAGCCATAACTCCATCGATGCGCTCAAGCGTGCCATCTCCGGCCATATGGGCGCCATCAATCTGCTGCTGCAAGAACGGGAAAGTACCGCAGCACGGGAGCGTCACCTGCTCACCCGCCTCTCCACCATGGAGTCCAAGCTGCGCTTGATGAAGGATGAGACCGCCGAATACAAGAAGCGGCTGACCATTCAGAAGCACAAGCTGTTCCTCGACAGCCTGACTCAGGTACACAACCGGGCCGCCCTCGACGAGCGGCTGGAGCAGGAGTTCAAACGCTGGCTTCGCTACCGCACTCCGCTCTGCATGGCGATCATCGACATCGATCACTTCAAGAACATCAATGACAATTATGGCCACATGGCCGGTGACAAGGCGTTGAAGGTTGTTGCCAAAGCGCTGCAGAGCGCCCTGCGTGACACTGACTTCATCGCCCGTTTCGGCGGCGAAGAGTTCGTGGTGCTGCTGCCCAATATCAACCCGGACAAGTTCCAGAAGCCGCTGGAAACCCTGCGCCAGACCATCAAGAGCATCCCGTTCCGTTTTCGCGATGCCAAGGTGGAGATCACCATCTCCATCGGCGCAACCCTGTTCAAGGATGGTGACAACCCCTCCGATGTGTTCGAACGGGCGGACAGAGCGCTCTACCACTCCAAGAACGCAGGTCGGGATCAAGTGACACTGGCCTGAGTGGTGACTAAAAAAACAGCGAACAGTCGTCGCCCTATTTCCCTCCCCCCTCCGTTGCCACTACTATCAAACTCAGGGGATGCAACATGGCATCCCTTTTCTCCCCAGGGAAAAAACACAACGATAACAAGTGAGTAAAGGGGAACCTATGATTACGCACATCAATCCCGTCGGCAGCATGGATTTGCTGTCACAGCTTGAGGTGGATCGCCTCAAGCAGACTGCCTCCAGCGATATCTATCAACTGTTTCGCAACTGCTCGCTGGCAGTGCTCAATTCCGGTAGCCATACCGACAGCTCCAAGGAGATCCTGGAGCGCTTCAAATCATTCGACATTCATGTGATCCGGCGCGAGCGCGGGGTCAAGCTGGAACTGTTCAACGCCCCCGAGCACGCGTTCGTCGATGGCGAGATCATTCGTGGTATTCAGGAGCACCTCTTCTCGGTGCTGCGCGACATTCTCTATGTCTCCAACCAGCTTGAATCGAACCGGCTGGTCAACCTCACCAATTCGACTCATATCTCCAACGTGGTGTTCGCCATCCTGCGCAACGCCAAGGTGATCCTGCCTGGCGCCGATCCCAACCTGATCGTCTGCTGGGGTGGACATTCGATCAACGAGATCGAGTACCAGTACACCCGCGCCGTGGGCAGCGAGCTGGGCTTGCGTGAGCTGAACATCTGTACCGGTTGCGGCCCGGGAGCCATGGAGGGCCCGATGAAGGGGGCCGCCGTCGGCCATGCCAAACAGCGGGTGCGCAACGGGCGCTACATCGGCCTCACAGAGCCCTCCATCATTGCGGCCGAGCCGCCCAACCCCATCGTCAACGAGCTGGTGATCCTGCCGGATATCGAGAAACGGCTGGAAGCATTCGTGCGTCTGGGCCATGGCATCATCATCTTCCCGGGCGGGGTCGGCACCGCCGAAGAGCTGCTCTATCTGCTCGGCATCATGATGCATCCGGCCAACGAACGACAACCCATGCCCATCATCCTGACCGGCCCGAAAGAGAGTGCCGACTACTTCCGAGCCATCGACGACTTCATCAAGGCGACCCTCGGTGAACCGGCGACCAAGCTCTACCGGATCATTGTTGGCGATGCACCGGAAGTGGCCCGAGTGATGAAGGAGGCGATGCCGAAAATCCGCGAATACCGCAAATCGGTCGGTGATGCCTACTCCTTCAACTGGTCCCTCAAGATTGAGCCGGAGTTCCAGCTCCCCTTCGAACCGGATCACGCCAGCATGGCCAGTCTGGATCTGCACCGCAACCAGCCGCCCCAGTTGCTGGCCGCCAACCTGCGTCGTGCCTTCTCCGGCATCGTCGCCGGCAACGTCAAGGAAGGGGGCATTCGCGCCATCGAGAAGAAGGGCCCCTTCAAGCTGCACGGCGACAAGGAGCTGATGCACCTGATGGACAAGCTGCTGGAGAGCTTCGTCAAGCAGCAGCGGATGAAGCTGCCGGGCAGTCAGTATGTGCCTTGCTACGAAATCGTCCGCTAGGGTACAGATACATCATCGACAGAGGGGCGCATCGGCGCCCCTCTTTATTGGCGCTATGCCTTCCCGACCGCCATCAATCCCCCATAAGGCGAGCGGTTTGTTACAATGGGGCGTCCCGACCGCCAAGAGTGCCCCATGTCAACTATCCGGCCACACCTGCTCATCATCGATGCCCTCAACCTCATTCGCCGTCTGCACGCGGTACAGGCCCAGCAGGCACTGACCCCTGCCCAGGCGCTGGTTGCAACCCGCGCCAACCTCATCAATACCTGCCGCAAGCTGCTGGCCAATAGCGAGCCAACCCATGTCATTGCCGTGTTTGATGGCGAGGTGCACAGCTGGCGCAAGGAGGTCTATCCGGCCTACAAGGAGGGGCGAACCCCCATGCCCCCTGAACTGCGTGAGGGGTTGGCGCCCCTGCAGGATGCCTTTTGGGAGTGCGGGGTCGACGCTCTGCTCTCCGAGACCGATGAAGCGGATGATCTTATCGCCACCCTCGCCAGCGGCATCGCCAGCCATGGCCATCAGGCGACCATCATCTCCACCGACAAGGGGTTCTGCCAACTGATCTGCCCGCAGATCCGGGTGCGCGACTACTTCAACAAACGCTGGCTGGATGCCGCCTTCGTCCAGCAGCAATATGGGGTAGCGCCTAATCAGCTGGTCGACTTCTGGGCCCTGACCGGCATCGGCGGTTCCAATATCAAGGGGGTTCCGGGGATCGGCCCCAAGACCGCCACCCAGCTGTTGCAGCAATATGGCAATCTGGCAGCCATGCTCGAAGCCTGCCAGCAAGAGGACGCCGCCAAGCCACTGATCAAACTGCGCCAACATCAGGATGAGGCCCTGCTGGCCCAGCGGCTGGTGCGCTTGCAGCGGGATATTCCGCTGGGATTCAACCTGCGGGACATCCGCTACCCGCCCCAGCCAGACTGAAGTGCCGAACAAAAATGCAGGCAAGGGCGTGAACCATGACGAGACTCACCCTCGCTGTTGATAAAAGTGAGTAGAATGTAAAGGAATGTGGTTGGTTTGCTGAGTAAATGCTATAAAGCAGCCCCATCCTCCCCTATACCCTGGAAGTGGAACCCTCTCATGTCCAAAAGAAAAATTACCGTGATCCCCGGCGACGGCATTGGCCCCAGCATCATTGAATCAGCCATCCAGATCCTGACCCATGCGGGCTGTGACTTTGAGTACGAATACGCTGATGCGGGTCTGGTTGCCCTCGAAAAGCATGGCGAGCTGCTGCCCCAGGCGACCCTGGATCTGATTGAGAAGAACAAGGTGAGCCTGAAAGGGCCATTGACCACACCGGTCGGCGGCGGTTTTACCTCCATCAACGTCTCCCTGCGCAAGAAGTTCAACCTCTACGCCAACGTGCGTCCGGTCATCTCCTTCAAGGGCACCAGAAGCCGTTACGACAACATCGATATCATCACGGTGCGTGAAAACACCGAAGGGATGTACTCGGGTGCAGGTCAGAAGCGCAGTGATGACAACAAGAGTGCCGAGGCGATGAGCATCATCACCCGCGAAGGGGCCGAGCGCATCGTCAAGTTCGCCTTCGAGCTGGCCCGTCAGGAAGGGCGCAAGAAGGTCACCATCATCCACAAGGCGAACATCCTCAAGTCGACCTCCGGCCTGTTCCTCGAAGTGGCACGTGAAATCGCCAGCCACTACCCGGATATCCAGAGCGAAGAGATGATCGTCGATGCCGCCTGCATGAATCTGGTGATGTACCCGGAGCGTTTCGATGTCATGGTCACCACCAACCTGTTCGGCGACATTCTCTCGGATCTCTGCGCCGGTCTGGTCGGCGGCCTTGGCATGGCGCCGGGTGCCAACATCGGCGATGGCGCCGCCATCTTCGAAGCGGTGCATGGCTCGGCACCGGATATCGCAGGCAAGAATATCGCCAACCCGACCTCGGTGATCCTAGCCTCCATCCAGATGCTGGAGTACCTCGGCATGCAGGATAAAGCAGAGCGGATCCGCGAGGCGGTACGAGCCACCATCGAATCCGGTGATCGGGTCACCCGCGATCTGGGTGGCACGGCTTCCACCAGCGAATTCACCCAGGCCATCATCGATCGCCTGTGAGTTAATTCATTGATTTTAAAAGGGAGCTTCGGCTCCCTTTTTTATATTTCCGAATCCTTTGCCACTCCCCGAACAGCAACTATGTTCAATAGAGAAGAAGAACAGGGAGTGTTTTTCATGAAGGGATACGGGTGCTATCTGGTTTCGGGTCTGATGCTGGTGTGTGGTACTGCAAGTGCTTTCGAGCAGGATCAACAGACCCAAACTGCCAAACTGCCACAGCAGGAAAAACGGACTGCCACCGAGGTATGGCGCTCGAGCCTGAATACCAACGACCTGCTAAAAGCGCCCAAACCCCTGTCGTTTGGTATTGAAGTCTCCACCGACAACTTTGGTAATCAAAAGATCACCTCCTACCCGCAGCTCAATCTGACCCCGGAAAAGAGCGTCAGTCTGTCGGTCGAACGCTTCAGACCCAAGGTCAAGTTTAAGGCTGGCGGAATGAACACCGCCCTCAGGCTGAGAGGAGACGGGATAAAGATGCAATTCAATCCGGTCGACAAAACCATCCCGCTGCAGATAGAGATCAAGGTGACCGACGACGAATCTTCCCTGCGCCTCGATTACCGTTTCTGATTTTTCGAGCCCTGAATAGCAAAAGACCGGCAGGGTTCCCTGTCGGTCTTGGTATTTATCGTACGGGCTGAACGGCTACATCACGCCTTGGGCTCGAGTTTGGAGACCCAGTACTTGTTGTAAACATGCACGGTGATCTCTTCTCGATCGTGATAGAGCTGCTTGGCCTGGATCACGAACGCGTTGTCGATCTCCTTGAGCATCTCGCGCAGCACTTCGATGTTGTGTACCGATTCCGCATAACGCTTCTTCATCGGCAACTTGAGGTTGAACATCGCCTCCTGGCAGTCACCCTCACGGAACCAGTCCGCAATCATGTGAACGACCCGCGCCGGTTTATCGACCATGTCGCACACCAGCCAGTAGGTGTTCTTCTTGCTCGGACGCCAGACGAAACCGTCATCCCGGATATGCTTGACCTGACCGGTATCCATCAGGGATTGGGCCATCATGCCGTTGTCGACCGCCGTCACCATCATGCCACGACGCACCAGCTGATAGGTCCAGCCACCCGGGCAGGCGCCCAGATCCACCGCCTTCATGCCTGAGCAGAGACGCACATCCCACTCTTCCCGCGGCACGAACACGTAAAACGCCTCCTCCAGCTTGAGGCTGGAGCGGCTCGGCGCATCGGCCGGGAAGCGCAGGCGCGGGATCCCCATGTGGAATCCGGAGTTGTTGAACGAATAGGAGTAGCCCAGCAACACGTGATCATTGGCCATGAAGAAGGCGTGGAACACCGGACGGTTTGGCGTCTCCTTCTTGGTCAGGATCTCGTTGCTGCGCAGCGCCTGACGCAGCGGCACGGTGAACTTGCGGCAGAAGGCCGACAGCTCTTTCGCTTCGTTGGTATCCGCGGTTTCGACCCGCAGATCACCGCAAATGGTGTAGTCACTCACCGCCTCAAGGATGGGGGAGATCCTGTCCGCGACATCCAGATCCTTCAGCTCATGGGTGACCACCAGCATCTGGCGGATGAAGATGAGCTCCCGGAATGGCAGCTTGCGAGCCAGCAGGTCCGCCTGCTCCTCGTCATACAGTTCGAAGACCACATAACCGCTGTCGTCCTTGACCCGGGCGAAACCGTAGCACTGCATGTTACCGGCACGCTCGGTGATCTCTGCAGCCGCCTCTTTCTCAAAACCGGGGCGGCAATAAAGCAGCAGATTATTCATTTTTTCCTCCAAGACGACAGCCAGCCCAGATCAGGGCCGCCCATCCCAACATAAAACAGAGGCCACCGGCCGGAGTAATCAACCCCAGCCCCTTGCTGCCAAGCAGCACCATGGCGTAAATACTGCCGGAGAATCCGATGATCCCCAGCACAAAAGCGGTGCCAGCCAGCTGGATCACCTTGCTACGCACATCACACCAGCCCAGAACCAGCAGGGCCAATGCGTGAAAAAACTGATATTGCACGGCGGTATTGAATGCCGCCAGACGCTCGGGTGTAATGCCGGTCGCCGCCAATCCATGGGCGCCATAAGCCCCCAGCATGGTGGCCGTCAACCCGAAGAGACCGGCCAGTATCAGCCAATGTCGATGGATCTGCATCCTCACAATCCCTCTCTCATCACGGCTGGCAATAAAACCAACCCTATCGTGCTATCCATGCCGGGCCACAAAATGGCTGATGGCCGCAGCTGCATGCTGCATATTCTCCTGCTCACTCACGCCACTGGCTTTTCGCGGTTTGAAACCATGATCACCATCGGTCAACCAATGGACCGATACGGCGGGTGAGAAGGGGAAATCGGCCAGTTCGGCGCGACTACCGAAGGTATCGCGCTCCCCCTGCAACAGCAGAGTTGGCACTGCAATATGCTTGAGTACCTCGCCTCGCCAGCTGTCGGGCTTGGCCGGAGGGTGGAAAGGATACCCGAGAATGAGCAATCCTGCAGCATTCATCTCACCCTCGCCTTCACGATACAGTTCCGCCGCCATCCGCCCGCCCATCGACTTGCCCGCCAGAAACAGCCGTGGATGGGCAAACTCGCGGATCATGTCGCGCCAATGGGCGAGCAGCACAGGCACCCTGTCAGGTGGGCGGCGCTTGCCATCCTGGGCTCGCCTGGTCATGTAGGGAAAGTTGAAGCGCACCACTTCGCTGTCGGGGCCAGCCTGCAGGCGTGACAACTCGGTAAGAAAGGCATGATCCATCCCTGCACCTGCCCCGTGGGCCAGCAAAATGCGAACGGGGGCATCAATTGCCCCCTCGCGGATCACATCAGGCATCGGCGAGCCTTGCCCTGCGACGCGCCTCTTCCTGCTCCACCAGCTCCAGCATCCAGTCGCGGAAGGCAACGATCTTGCCCTGATCCGACTGTTGCTCCTGGCACACCAGATAGAAAGCATTTTTGCTCACCAGCACCTGCTCGAACGGGCAGATAAGGCGACCAGCCTCAATCTCGGGCTGAGCCAGCACGCTGTGGCCAAGCGCCACTCCCTGACCGTGGATCGCCGCCTGGATCACCATGGTGGAGTGGCTGAAGATGGGCCCCTGATTGACGTTGGGGGCATCGATATCGAGCTGGCGGAACCACGCCTTCCAGTCGCGGCGGGAGGTATCGTGCAGCAGGGTATGAAGAGTCAAATCTTGCGGCGTACGCAGCGGTTTGGGCCCGGTCAGCAGCAAGGGGGAGCAGACCGGGATCAGGTACTCGGTATGCAGCTTGTCCGAGCGCAGACCCGGCCAGTTGCCGCGCCCGTAATAGATGGCCACATCTACATCGTCGGTCAACGACCCTTCGTCGAGATCGACCGCCTTGATCCGCACATCGATATCGGGGTGGCGCTCGCTGAACTTGACCAGCCGCGGCACCAGCCACTGGATGGCGAAACTCGGCTGCAAACTGACAGTCAACGCCCCCTTGGCACTGCGGGCCAGCAGCTTGTCGGTCGCTTCCGAGATGGAGGCAAAGATGTCCTTGATATCCAGAAAATAGCCCTGCCCCTCTTCGGTCAGCAACAAGGAACGGTTTTTGCGGCGGAACAACTTGATGCCAAGATACTCCTCCAGCGCCTTGATCTGGTGACTGATGGCAGCCTGAGTCACAAACAACTCTTCTGCTGCGCGGGTAAAGCTTAAGTGACGAGCCGCTGCTTCAAAGGCCTTGAGGGCATTGAGCGGGGGTAAACGACGAGACATGACACCAGCCGACGATGAGTTTTTCTAATGGGGCGCATTATAATTTGTCGGTTGCGGGTCGACCAGTGAATAAACATAATTCGCCCAGCAATCAGTCGTCATATGGCTCACATTTTCTACTACGTGTTGGTTTACATGTGTTTTTAGTGAGTCTTTCGACTGTGATTGTGGTGTTGTGTTTCTTCCTCTGCGGGAAGAGGGGCTCAAATCTCACCGGTTTGACCCAGTCTGTCATCTGAATGTGTTTGGCGCCTCCAGCTGGATGGCGCCTTTTTTCATCCCTTCTATACCTTGAACTGCCCCACCAGCTGCTGCTGTTTATCCGCCAGCGCAGAGAGCTCGCGACCATTTTCGGCGGAGGTCGCCGCCTCGGCCCGAATGGTGTGGCTCACATCGCGAATGTTGCTGACGTTGCGGTTGATCTCGTCCGCCACCCGGCTCTGCTCCTGCGCCGCTCGGGCAATCTGCTCGTTCATCTGATGGATGGTGGAGACCGACTGGATAATCTGCTCCAGCACCTGCACCGAGAGATCCACCTTGGCAAGCGTCTCGTCAGCCTGTCCATGACCATCGCGGATCGCCTTGACCACGGCGCCGGTACCGGATTGCAGTTGGCTGATCAGGGTCTGGATCTCGACGATGGCATTCTGGGTACGACCCGCCAGATTGCGCACCTCATCGGCCACCACGGCAAAGCCACGGCCCTGCTCACCGGCCCGCGCCGCTTCAATAGCCGCATTCAGCGCCAGCAAGTTGGTCTGCTCGGCAATTCCCTGGATCACGATAAGAATGTCATTGATGTTGTCGCTGTTGGCGGAGAGCCGCTCCACCACCGGCTGGGCATCGTTGATAATGGTCATCAGCTTGCGCATCGCCTCCTGGGTGTCGGCAACGACATATTTGCCCTCTTGCGCCGCGGCATCAGTGGTGTTGGCAGCCGCCACCGCCGAGCCGGCATTACCGGAGACCTGCAACGCGGTGGCGCTCAGCTCCTCAAATGCCGTCGCCACCAGATCGATCTCCTGATACTGGGCCTGCATGCCACTGCTGGTGCGCTCGGCCACTTGCGCGGCTCGCTCGGCACTGTTGCGCGTACCGGAGACGGTATCAATCACCTGACTGATGGTGGATTGCAACTTGTTGAGGAAGCTGTTGAACCACTTGGCCAGCTCGCCGATCTCGTCTTGCCGCTGGATCTCGATACGCTGGGTCAAATCCCCCTCACCACTGGCGATATCCTTGAGGCGGGCAACTACAGCGCGGATGGGTGCCACAATCTGGCGCGCCATCAACCAGATAAAACTCAGGGCAACCAGCGAGATCAGCACTCCGATCGACAGCTGCGAGACCACGCTGCGATTGGCTTCACTGGCCAGCTCATCTTGCAATTGCTGGGCCGAGGCCAGCACTACGGCCCGTGGCAATTCAATGTAGATGCCCCATTTACGGTCGGTGCCACGCATGGATACCGGGACAAAGGTCTGCAACAGGGTGCCATCGCTGCTCCAGCGAGTCAGCTCCTGACCCTGACTGAGCCAGCCTTTCAGCTCACTGGCCAGCCCCTGATACTTCTGATCCAGCCCACGCCCCATGGTCACATCGAACTCATCGGCTCCCGCCACGCGCCCCTCGTGACTGACCAGCAATATTCTGCCCTTGCCGTCATAGAGCTCCTTGTCCATGGTGCTGACCAAACTCTGCAAAGTGGCCAGCGAGATATCGACCCCGACCATCCCCAGCAAGGTCTCCTGCTCCAGCAGCGGGACCGTCACCGAGGTCATCAATATCTGTTTATCGCCCACATCGTCCAGATAGGGCTCCAGCAGGCAGAGGGCACGGGTGCGAATACTGCAGCGATACCACTCGTTTTCGATTCCACCTGCCTCGGTCGGGCTCTCATCGGCCAGTACATCCTCATTCTGCACTTCCGGCTCTATCTTGCCGTTGTCATAGGCCCAGTAACTGGAAAAACGCCCCTTGTCGTTGGAACCCAGCGCCGTGGAGCCCTGATAGTTGCTGTCTTCCCCATCCAGTTGGTCAGGCTCGAACACCGCATAGACACCAAGCAGATTGGTCGATGAGGCAACGGCATCGTGCAGTTGCTGATTGACGGCGCTGCGCAGCGCCTCCGAATGGACAAAGTTCTCGGCCGCATTCTTGCGCTGGAACAACACGCTCTCCGCCAGCAAACTGGCGCGGAAATAGGCCTCATCGAGATAGCTGGTCACCTTGGCCGCCTGCTCCGAGCCCATCGCCTTCATCCAGTTTTCGGCAGACTGCTGCGCCTCGTGCATGGTGGCTTGCCGCACCTGCTGTTGCATCTTGTTCGCGTTGTAAATCGAAGAGGCAACCAGAGCGGCGGCTGTCACCAACAGACAGCAACCGGCGATCAGGGTAATCCGACCCTGGACAGAAAGAGCGCTCATGCCAATATTCCTACGTCATACAGATATGGATAGATTATCGACTTTATAAACAAAAACTTAACTCTCTCACAGCAAATCCAGCGAGAGTTGATTAACTTCACCCTCTTTTGGCAAACCCACCACCAATCCAAGCAGGCGAACCGAACGCCCTTGCGCCCGCTGTAGCCCCTCTTTGAGCAGGGGAACGAACAAGGCTGGCTGATAGCCACCCTGACTGCGATAGACGGTGGTCTGGTGGAAGTCGGCAAACTTGAGCTTGATCCCCTGCCCCATCACCTGCTCGGCAGGACACGCCAGCTGAAATCGCCGTTCCAGCTCAGGCAGCAGTTGCTGCAATACCTTCAGACAGGCCTCTTCGTCACAGAGATCGCTTGCCAGGGTGGTCTCCACCCCGATGGTTTTGCGGATCCGGTGCGCCTGCACCGGCTGTTCATCCAGCCCCCAGATCCGGGTCGTCAGCATCTCCCCCAGCTTGCCAAAACGGCTGCACAGCTCTTGTGCCGACAAAGCCCGCGCATCCTCACAGGTGTAGAGCCCCTGAGCCTCCAGCCGCTCGGCAGTCTTGCGCCCCACCCCGGGCAGTTTGCCGAGTGGCAGCTGACAGACAAATTCGGCCACTTCGTCGGGACGAATGACAAACAGACCATCAGGCTTGCGCTGCTCCGAGGCGAGCTTGGCGAGAAACTTGTTGGGGGCGACCCCGGCCGAAGCGGTCAATCCCAGTTCGGTGACGATGGCTTGCCGGATATCTTGCGCCATCAGGGTGGCGCTGCCACCACAACAGCGACTATGGGTCACATCGAGGTAAGCCTCATCCAGCGACAGCGGTTCAACCTGATCGGTATAGCGCAGGAAAATGGCCCTGAGCTGACGGGAGATATCCTTGTACACCACCATTCGCCCCGGGATCAGTACCAGCGGTGGGCAGAGTTTTTTCGCCAGCGCGCTCGGCATGGCGGAGCGCACCCCGAACCGGCGCGCCACATAGTTGCAGGTCGAGATGACACCGCGCAGCTCGGAGGACCCACCGATGGCAAGCGGAACTTCCCGCAATGCGGGGTTATCCCGCATCTCCACCGCGGCAAAAAAGCAGTCCATGTCGATATGGATGATCTTGCGCATACCACTGTATAAATAAACAGACATGGCATCATCTTACCCCAAGGATAACCACAGCTCTATCTCTCTCGTTACGGCTAAAATGGTAGACTCTAAAGAGACCCTCACCACCACAATGACAAGGAGCGTTCGGGATGAAATATCTTTGGCTGGGACTCTGTTTGCTGCCGCTGACCGGCATCGGCAAGAACAACCCGACGGCGGAGTGCCGCTGGTTGTACGACCGGATTGAGATACTGGAACAGGCCATCAAGAAAGGAGACACGCTGGGCACTCAGGAAGAGCTGGCACGCTGGCGTGAGGAATACAGCAAGAAACAGTGTTCACAATACGACTACTAAGCTTGGCAATATGATGTGGCCAACAACGGCAGACAACAAGCGGGCCCCGATCAAGATGACCGGGGCCCGGTTTTCAAAGCATGGCTAGTTTGATTCAGCAACAGAGTGCGCTCAAGGCAGCACCATAGGGCCAGCCACGGCGGTAGCCACATCATCCCCACGCAGCACCCGAACCAGTTCAAGCGCAAACTCGATGGCACTGCCCGGCCCCTGGCTGGTGATAAGGCGATGAGCCTCATCCCTGACGACCCGCTCATGTGACAGTTGCGATGTCGGTAGTCGGGACTGAAAGCCGGGATGACAGGTGACGATGGCACCATCCAGCAGAGCGTGATGTTGCAACACCACCACAGGGGCGGCGCAGATGGCTGCGCGCCAGCGACCAAGAGCGGCCTGCTCTTTGAGCCGTTCGATGGCCAGCGGGGTATCGCGGATCACTTCGCTGCCGGGCAAACCACCGGGTACCACGATGGCTTCAAAGTCCCGACGGGTCAGCTCGTCGATATGACAATCAGCCACCAGCTGCACCCCACGAGATGCCTTGATCTGACGCTCACCATGCGGGCAACAAGAGGCCAGCACCACCTCGATGCTGGCGCGCACCAGGGTATCGACAATCGCGACCGTCTCTATCTCTTCCGACCCGGGGGCCACCAGCACCAGTACACTCACGTTCGCCTCCTTGCAGCTTGCTCTGCCATGTAAAAGATCAGACGGCCTGACTCTTCTCTTTAATCGCCTGATAGAGACCCTGATTGACCGGTACGGCAATGCCATGCCGGGCAGCCTTGGCCAGCAGGAAGCCGGTGATGGCCTCAATCTCGGTCTCGCGTCCCAGCTCCATATCCTGATGCATGGAGGAGTAATTGTCAGCGGTCAGTTCCACCACTGTCATCACCCGACGCAGCAACTCCTCTGCCGTTGTTGCAACTCCTTCGGCGCACATCACATCCGCCACCTCCACGCAGATCTGCTGCAGGGCATCGGCAAAACGGGGGCCAGCCAGCTCGCCATTTTTCAGCTTGTAGAGGGCCGTCAGGAGATTGATGGCACAGTTGATGGCCAGCTTTTGCCACTGGCGTGCCACTATCTGCTCATCCCAACCCGCCTGACCCAATGCCTGCGCCAACTCATCTGCCAGTGATGCATGAGCCTTGGCCGCCTCGTTAAATGGCCCCAACCAGGTTTCCCCCTTGCCGGTATGACGAAACACGAAATGGCCCGCTTTCATGGCACCATGGCTGGTCACCCCGGCAATCACCGGGTTATGCGGGAACATCTGGACCACCTTCTCGGCAATCCCCATCCCGTTGTGCAGCAGTACGATCGGCACGCCAGCATCCAGATTGCCAGCCAGTGGAGCTAGGGCGCCAACCACCTGACTGGCCTTGGTCATCACCAACAGACGCTGGATTTTTCCCGGCTGGCTGGCAAATGCACGTTCGATATTGAGCAGCTGTACCTGCCCCTCCAGCGAAGTAAAGTCAAATCCGGGGTGCAGGGTAGATTGATGATGCTCACGCAACAAGACTCGAGTGGATTGACCACTGATGGTCAACAGGGAGGCAAAAACGCCGCCGAGAGCTCCGCACCCGAGCAGTGTCCACTTGGGCGCTACAGGTGGCATAACGGGTTGTCGGGAATTTTTTAATCCGCTTGGCATGATGTGACTCTGTCAGGGTAAGGGTTGCAATCCTCTCAACCTGTTACCGGGAATAAATGAAAAATAGCGCGAACGGACACTAACGGGTCCAACCTTCCTGTGCGCAGGGGATTCTAGCAGAGCACTCCCATCAAAATCAGCAAATTTGCCGTATTTCTGGTAGATTTGGCCCCCGATAACGCAACATGAGGAGCTTCGGCTATGCCGTCATTCGATATTGTCTCTGAAGTCAAAATGAACGAGGTGTTGAACGCAGTCGACAACGCCAATCGTGAACTGGCCACCCGTTTCGATTTTCGTGGGGTAGAAGCCAGCTTCGAGTTGAACAAAGAAGAGGTAAAGCTGGAAGCCGATGCCGATTTCCAGCTCAAGCAGATGGTCGAAATCCTGCGCGGTGCCCTGCTCAAGCGCAACATCGAAAACAGCTCCATGGAAGTGGGTGACTCCGTTCACTCCGGCAAACGCTTCCACCTGACCGTCAAGTTCAAACAGGGGATCGAGAAAGAGATCGCCAAGAAGCTGGTCAAGCTGATCAAGGACTCCAAGATCAAGGTACAGGTCGCCATCCAGGGTGATGAAGTACGTGTCACCGGCAAGAAGCGTGACGATCTGCAAGAGACCATGGCACTGGTCCGTGGCGCCGACCTGGGCCAACCGATGCAGTTTCAGAATTTCCGCGACTGATGATGGGAGAGAAGGGCTCTCCCTTCTCCTCTTCTTTAATCGTCCGAGCATAAAAAAACCGGAGCAAATGCTCCGGTTTTTTGTTCCCCAAGTTTTATTAGAACTTGTAGGTAACAGAGAAGTAGTGGCTGAAGCCGGTGCTCTTCCACGGGGTACCGTCGTAGGCTTTGGAGCCATCTTTGGTACCGTAGGCATCCATGAAATACTTCAGGCCATAACCAACCGCGTAGCGATCGGAGTGCCAGTAGATACCGTGGAAGGTGGCCAGGTTGTCGCTGGTACGGTCAGCACGGTCATGGGTATCCAGGCCGAATTGATAATCCAGATAACCCTGGTAGGAGACAAAGCTGCCATTGCCGAAGGTATAGAAAGGCTTGAACCAGTTCATGGAGAACTGATAACCGTTCCACTCACCTTCTTCTTCGGTGAAGAACTGGTTCTCGGTGGCGTGACGTGCATACAGGTTCATGCCAACCTTGCCAAACCAGGGAACCATCACATCGGCACCCAGACCCAGCTGGTTTTCCATCTGCTTGTCACCAACGTTGTTCAGGTTGGCAATGTAAAGCTCTTGCACAGGACCAAAGGAGAGATCTTTACCTGTCAGCGCATCCAGAGACATACGCGGTGCAAACTTCATGAACAGGTTCTGACCATGGTGTTTATTGCTGTGACGGGAGTCGAAAATATCGAATACGTCGACGTAACCGTACAGGTCAAACAGGCCGGAGCGACCACCGAACTCCATCTCAAAATAGGTATCGTTGTAGTCCTCTTCACCGGTAGTGAAAGGGCGCTGGTCGATGGTGTGCATGACGTTGAACTGCATCCACTTGTAGTCATTCTTGTGGATATCACCGCTGTAGTCAGCAGCAAAGGCTGGAGTTGCGGCAGCAGCCAGCAGACCGGTAGCGATCAGAGTCTTGGTAAATTTGGCCATTTTATTGGTCTCTTGTGCGTTAGTTGAGGTTTTCCGTAGCCTGCCCACAAGGAGCGAGAGGAATTCTAATCAAATAAAATTGGGGGTGAAACAACTTCTCGGGAACTTTATCCGGAAGTGTGAATCTAATCACCCCCGATTCTACGCAAACGCTTGCTATTTGTCAGCAACTGAGAACAACTCACCCCCTTTACGGGCGACCAGCACAATCAACAACAACACGGGCAAGCCCAACAAACTGGTGCCGACAAAGAAGGCGCTGTAGCCAATCTGCTCCACCACCTGCCCCGAAAAACCGGCCAACAACTTGGGCAGCAGCAACATCACCGAGCTGAACAGGGCGTATTGCGTCGCTGAAAACGCCACATTGGTCAGGCTGGAGAGATAGGTCACAAAAGCTGCGGTGGCGATGCCGGCGCTGAGGTTATCGAGCGAAATGATCAGGGTCAGCAGCTCCAGGTTGTGACCAACCTGATGGAGCAGGGCAAACAGCAGATTGGTGCTGGCGGTGAGCAGCGCCCCGAGAAACAGGATCCGCAGCGTGCCAAAGCGCATCACCAGCACGCCCCCCAGTGCCGCCCCCACCAGCGTCATGATAACGCCAAACACCTTGGTGATAGTGGCGACTTCGGTCTTGCTGAACTGCATATCCACATAGAAGCTGTTGGACATCACCCCCATCACCACATCCGCAATCCGGTAACAGGCGATAAGCAACAGGATAAGCAGCGCCGAGCGACCATAACGGCGAAAGAAGTCGGCAAACGGACTCCAGACCGCCTCATAACCCCAGGCTCCGGCACTTGCCAAGGGGGCGGGCCACCCCTTTTCCTGCAGCAGTGCCTTGCGCTCTGCCTGTTGTCTGCCCTGACCGGCCAGATCGATATCAGGTTCATGGCAGAACAGCGTGGTAATCACCCCGAGTGACATCAGACCGGCCATCACCAGATAGGTGATCTGCCAGCCACGATAGTCATAGCCGCTGTTGCTGCCAAACCAGGCTGCCAGCGCCAATGCGCCGGCACCGGCGATGATCATCGCCAACCGGTAGCCAGTCATGTAGGAGGCCGCCATCGCAGCCTGCAGTCGCTCGGGCGCGGATTCGATGCGATAGGCGTCGATCACGATATCCTGAGTCGCCGAGGCAAAGGCCACCAGCAGGGCGAACAAGGCCAAATGAGTCAACCCGCTCTTGGGATCACAAAACGCCATCCCTACCAACGCAGCCGCGATCAATAGCTGGGAGAAGAACATCCAGCTACGACGACGCCCCAACAGGGTAGAGAGCAGTGGCAATGGCATACGATCCACCAGCGGCGACCACAACCATTTAAAGCCGTAGGCCAGCGCCACCCAGCTCATGTAACCGATATCGGTCAGGCTGACATCGGCCTCGCGCAACCAGAATGAGAGGGTGCCAAATACCAGCAACAGCGGCAGACCCGATGAAAAGCCCATGGCAAAGAGAATGAGTACTCGGGCTTCGAGATAAACAGCGAGCGATTCCCGCCAACTCGGTGTGCGGATCATATTCAACTACCTGACGACTTTGGAAAAGTGCGTCATTTTGGCAGGTTGATGGCAGATAGCCAAGGCGGGTAAGGAGATAGACACAAGAAGCCCGGCCAGAGAAAAGGCCCATCCCGAACGGGATGAGCCTTGCATGGTGGCGCGACGGGATCACGGTGACATACCGCATCCGGCGATGGGTTACTTGCCGGCTTTCTTGTCCGCCGGGGTTTCCGCCAGCAACACTACCTTCTTCAGGATGACAGGGCTGGTCGGCACATCGTTGGCACGCAAAATGGGGCTGTAACCGGTCTGTACCTGAGCCAGTTTGTCCAGCACCTCCATCCCCTGAACCACCTGACCGAACACGGTATAACCCGCAGAGCCACCGGCGTTGAGGTTATTGTTGTCGACCAGATTGAAGTAGAACTGGCGAGTAGCGCTGTCGACCGCCTGGGTGCGAGCCATGGCGATGGAGCCACGCTTGTTGGGCAGACCGCCACGCGACTCGTTGACCACCGGCTCATAAGTTGGCAGTTGCTGGAACTGCTGGTTATACCCCCCCCCCTGCACCACAAAATCCTGGATCACCCGGTGGAAGATGCTGCCGTCATAGCTGCCATCAGCCACGTAGCGCAAAAAGTTTTTCACCGTCTGGGGCGCCTGCTTGGACGCCAGCTCCACCACGATATTGCCGTGGTTGGTCTCCATTCTCACTTTCGGTCCCGCGAACGCCAGCGGGGCGATCAACATGGCCAGCAACCAGAGTTTTTTCATCATCAGACACCTGCGCCGTTCGGTTGACCTTTAAGGTAACCGCGCAGCGCCTCATCGGCCATGATCTGCTGCAGCACGCTACCCAGTTGCAGGTTCAGTGTAGACTCGAGATCGGCCATGCTTGGCTCGCTCGGGCTCTCCTTGCTGGAAGACATGTTGAACTGCTTGGTCAGACGGTTGCCCTGGAAATCGGCGATCACCTGCAGACTGACGCGGGACTTGGTGACATAGGTAAAGGTCTTCTCTTCCACATTGACTGCGGCGTTGGAGATCACCAGCGTCAGGTTGGTGGTGCCACTGTTGCCCACTTCGAGACCCTGACTACGCAGTCCTTCAGCCAGCCGTTCGGCCATCAGCAGATTGAGCGGACGCTCGCTGTTGACCAGCACGGGGGCTTTCTCTTTATGTTTGATGGAGAAGACGTAGGCAGCCTCACGCTTGTCTACCCCTTCCATGGTGATGCGATTGCCAGAGTAGTATTGCTGGTTGGCGGGGATCACCTGCGGATTGAGCAGCGCTGTCTCCGGCCAATGAGTGGCACACCCGCCCAGCATCAGGGCGGCCAGCAGCAAGAGTGACTTTTTCATCATGGTTTCCTTTGGCTTTAGCGTTTGATGGCTTTCAAAATAACGAATTTGCTGTTCGACGCAACGACTTGTGCGTTGGCAAACAAGCGCTTGAGTTTGTTGTGATAGTCCAGATGACGGTTGCCTACTATCCAGAGTTCACCCCCCTGAGGCAACACCCGGTGCGCATCGCTGAACATCTGCCAGGCGATATGATCGGTGATCGCCTGTAACTGATGGAAAGGAGGGTTGCAGAGGATCCGATCCGCCGAACCTACCGCCACCCCGTCGAGACAGTTATTGACCATAAAGCGGGCACGCGGCAGTGCATCGGGCAGATTGTGCTCGACGTTGAGCTGTGCCGAGGCGACCGCCATATAGGATTCATCGATAAAGGTCACCTCCACCTCGCTATCTTTGGCGAGCAGCGACAGACCCAAAACCCCGTTGCCACAGCCCAGATCGATCACCTTGCGGGCACTGTGGATGGGCAGGTTGTCCAGCATAAAGCGGGCACCGATATCGAGACTGGTGCGCGAGAAGACGTTGGCATGGTTGTGGATGAGCATGCCACTCCCCTCCAACGGCCAGACAGTCGGGAAGGGGTTGGCCAGCGCGGGGCGTTCTGCCTGCGGCTCGCAGTGAATGAGACGCGCCTTCTTCCAGGCCAACGAGGTACGGGTAGGCCCCAGATACTTCTCGAACAACTTGAGGGTGGAGGTATGAATATCCTTCGCCTTGCCGGCAGCGATAACGCGGGTTGCCGGTGTCACCACCTCCCGCAGCGCCAGCAGTTGCTGCTCCAGCAGTGCCTGATATTTGGAGACCTTGATCACCACCAGCGCAGGAGCATCGGGCAGCGGTGCCAGCGCATCCTGCAAGGTAATCCCGCTCGTATCCAGCCCATTTTCGGCCAAATTGGCCATGGTAGCCCGCTCACTGATGTAGGAGTCGGTGACACAGCAGGGGGAGTGCGGATGCAGATAGGCGGCAAGCGTGCCAAAACCGTCATTCATGATGATGACGTGGCCCGCCTGCTCGAGGGGGGACTCCGCCAGAGTGTTGATCAGATATTCGTCAGCCGCATCCCAGGCTTGCAGTGTCTCCTGACTCTGGCGCGGATAGCGGTAGAGCGTGAGCTGGCAATGGGGAGTGTCGAGAAGGGTTTGCATAGGAAGAGTCCAACCTCGGCTTGATTCATGGATACAGGCGCCAGGGGCGACGCAAAGTGGCGCTATTCTAGCGAGGAGCAGGAATTTCACCAGTTCGGAGCGTGCTAATGAACGGATAGCAGGCGATTTTCCTTTTGCGGGGGCTTATTCCACACCTAGACAGCCGATAGAATGGCCCGACATTCACTCTGGAAGCTGATCCTATGACCATCCAACAACTGATTGAAGCCAAGCTGACGGCAGCCCTCTCCCCCACTCTGCTGGAAGTGATCAACGAGAGCCACATGCACCGAGTGGAGCCGGGCTCTGAGAGCCACTTCAAGGTGGTGATCGTCAGCGAACAGTTTGCGGGTCAGCGCCTTCTCTCTCGCCATCGTCAGGTCAACGCCATCCTGGCCGATGAACTGGCCGGCGCTGTCCATGCACTTGCACTGCATACCTACACGGCAAGCGAGTGGCAGGAGAAGGGTAAGGCACCACGCACACCAGCTTGTGTTGGCAACCCCTCGCACTCCTGAACGGCTAGCTGTCACCCATTGCTCTGACCCACCACCCTATGGGTGACAAACAAACAAAAATTAAACAAAAAGCCGCCAGCCTGCTGATCCTGACAACCATAAATAGGTATTTAATTCAGTTTTCCCTGGCGGCTTAGTCACAGCCTTACACAAACATACCCCCATGGGGGTATTAAAATAAAAAAACCTTTAAAACCACAGCTTACAAGGAATTCAGGGGTTATTCATTGCAGGTTAATTTTGTGATGACGCAGGGATTTTGCCTATTTGGCATGGCAGAAAATGGGCCTTAAGTGGTAGACTCAAGCGCTTTTGAGTGACCTCGCATGTTGAATAATTGCTGAGCCTGACCACCCGGCGCAGCCACAACAGCGACTCATTCAACCACCCGTCGTGATGTATTTCTCGGCGCTAACCAACCTCTCTTCCCGTAACGGTAGTGCAATTAAGTATGATTACAATCAAAAGAGGACTGGACATCCCCGTGCTGGGTGCGCCAGAGCAAGTAATCTACGATGGCCCCGCCATCACCCGTGTTGCTACACTGGGCGAGGAGTTCGTGGGGATGCGACCTACTATGTTCGTCAAAGTAGGTGATCGCGTCATCAAAGGTCAGGAGCTCTTCGAAGACAAGAAGAATCCCGGCGTTAAATTCACGGCCCCCGCCACCGGCGTAGTTTCAGAGATCAACCGTGGAGCCAAACGTGTGCTCCAGTCTGTGGTCATCGACCTCGACGGCTCCGATGAACAGGTGACCTTCGAGCATTTTGCCTCTTCCGAGCTGGTCAAGCTCGAGCGCAGCAAGGTGCAAGAGATCCTGGTTGCATCAGGTCAGTGGATAGCACTGCGCACTCGCCCGTTCAGCAAAGTCCCTGCGGTTGGCTCAGCCCCGCGCGCCATCTTCGTGACCGCGATGGACACCAACCCGCTGGCCGCCAATGCAGAGCTGATCATCAAGGAGCAGTCCCAAGCATTCCTCGATGGTCTTGCCGTATTGACCCGCCTGACCGACGGCACCGTCTATGTCTGTAAAGGCGAAGGCAGTCTGCCTCACTCCTCTTTGGCTCAGGTCAAGGAAGAGATCTTCGTCGGTCCGCACCCTGCCGGTCTGCCGGGTACCCATATCCACTTCCTGGATC
Source organism: Aeromonas sp. 600282 (assembly GCF_049175755.1). Taxonomy (NCBI): domain Bacteria; kingdom Pseudomonadati; phylum Pseudomonadota; class Gammaproteobacteria; order Aeromonadales; family Aeromonadaceae; genus Aeromonas; species Aeromonas sp. 600282. Next base: position 103,352 of record NZ_JAAKVR010000015.1, read on the forward strand.
CGGTCAGCAGCACCAAGGTGCAGTGGCACATCAACTATCAGGATGTGATCGCATTCGGCAAGCTGTTCACCACCGGTCAGATCTGCACCGACAAGGTGATCGCGCTGGCCGGCCCGAATGTGCTCAAGCCGCGTCTGCTGCGTACCCGTCTGGGGGCCTGCATCAGCCAACTCACCAACAATGAGCTGCGTGCCGATGAAAACCGCGTCATCTCCGGTTCCCTGCTGAGCGGCGCCAAGGCTGAGGGTGTTCACGACTATCTGGGTCGTTACCACAATCAGGTCTGTGCACTGGGCGAGGGTCGCGAGAAAGAGTTCCTGGGCTGGATCAACCCCAGTGCCAACAAGTTCTCCATCACCCGCACCACCCTCTCTCATCTGATGAAGGGTCGCCTTATCAACTTCACCACCACTACCAACGGTAGTGACCGTTCCATGGTGCCTATCGGCAACTATGAACGGGTGATGCCACTCGACATCCTGCCTACCCTGCTGCTGCGGGACATGGTCTCCGGCGATACCGACGGTGCGCAAGCACTGGGCTGCCTGGAGCTGGATGAGGAAGATTTGGCCCTCTGTACTTTCGTTTGCCCCGGCAAGACCGAGTACGGCCCTATCTTGCGTGAGTGCCTGACCAAGATTGAACTGGAAGGTTAAGCGATGAGTTTCAAGCAACTTCTTGAAAATATGGAACATCACTTCGAACCGGGTGGAAAGTACGCCAAGTACTACGCCCTGTTCGAAGCGGCGTATACCCTGTTCTATACCCCGGGTAGCGTTACCCGCAATGCCGCCCACGTCCGTGATGCGCTCGATCTGAAGCGCATGATGATCATGGTGTGGCTGGCCGTGTTCCCGGCCATGTTCTGGGGCATGTACAACGTTGGCAACCAGGCCATCGCCGCCATTGCCCACATGGGCTCGGCAGCCGGTGCCAGCAGCTGGCAATATGCCCTGGCCACCATGCTGGGTGCCTCCCTCGATCCGTCTGTTGCCGGTATCGGCAGCAAGATGCTGATTGGCGCCACCCACTTCTTCCCGATCTACATCACCGTCTTCTTTGTCGGTGGTTTCTGGGAAGTGCTGTTTGCCATGGTGCGCAAGCACGAGATCAACGAAGGCTTCTTCGTGACCTCCATCCTGTTTGCCCTGATCGTGCCGCCCGAGCTGCCCTTGTGGCAAGCTGCGCTGGGCATCACCTTCGGTGTGGTAATGGCCAAGGAAGTGTTCGGTGGTACCGGCAAAAACTTCCTGAACCCTGCGCTGGCAGGTCGTGCCTTCCTGTTCTTCGCCTACCCAGGCCAAATCTCCGGTGACGCAGTCTGGGTTGCCGTTGATGGCTACTCCGGTGCAACCGCGCTGAGCCAGTGGGCTCAGGGCGGCCAGATGGCGCTGATCAACGGTGCCACCGGTCAGGCTATCAGCTGGATGGACGCTTTCCTTGGCAACCTGCCGGGTTCCATCGGTGAAGTCTCCACCCTGATGATCCTGCTGGGTGCGGCCATGATCGTCTATATGCGCATCGCCTCCTGGCGCATCATCGCCGGCGTGATGGTCGGTATGATCGCCACTTCCCTGCTGTTCAACGTCATCGGTTCCGATACCAACCCCATGTTCAACATGCCGTGGCACTGGCATCTGGTACTGGGTGGCTTCGCCTTCGGTATGGCCTTCATGGCGACCGACCCTGTCTCCGCCGCCTTTACCAACAAGGGCAAGTGGTGGTACGGCGCCCTGATCGGCGTGATGGTCGTGCTGGTTCGCGTGGTCAACCCTGCGTTCCCGGAAGGCATGATGCTGGCCATTCTGTTTGCAAACCTGTTTGCTCCCCTGTTTGACCACTTCGTCGCTCAGGCAAACATCAAGCGGAGGATTGCTCGTGGCGTTTAATAAAGACTCAACCTTCGGCACCATCAGCGTGGTCACCGGCCTCTGTCTGGCCTGTTCCATCGTGGTATCCGTTGCTGCCGTTGGCCTGCGTTCTACCCAAGAGGAGAACAAGGCGCTGGATAAACAGAGCAATATTCTCTCCGTAGCCGGCGTGGACATCAGCGATGTAGCCAAGCGCGATCTGGCCAAGCTGTATGGCGACAAGATCGAAGCCCGTCTGGTGGATCTCGCCACCGGTAACTTTGTTGACGGCGATGCCGACAACTTCGATACCAAACAGGCGGCCAAAGATCCGGCGCAAAACATCCGTCTGGCTGCTGCCGAGGACAAAGCTGGCCTGCGCCAGATCTCCAAGCTGGTTCCGGTGTTCTTCGCCAAGGATGCCGATGGCAAGATCGACAACATCATCCTGCCCATCTACGGTCAGGGTCTGTGGTCTACCATGTATGCCTTCGTCGCGGTTGCCGCTGATGGCCAGACTATCAAGGGCATCACCTACTATGACCACGGTGAAACCCCTGGTCTGGGCGGTGAAATCGAAAATCCGGCCTGGCGCGAGCTGTTTGTCGGCAAGAAGCTGTTCGATCAGGATGGCATGCCGGCGCTGCGCGTCATCAAGGGTCACGCTCCGGCGGGCTCCGAGCACGAGATCGACGGTCTCTCCGGCGCCACCCTGACCGGTAACGGTGTACAGCATACCTTTGACTTCTGGATGGGTCCCAAGGGCTTCGGTCCTTTCCTGGCCAAGGTTCGTGCAGGAGAAATCAACAATGGCTGACAAGAGCGAAATGAAAAAGTTGCTGTTGACTCCAGTGCTGGGCAACAACCCCATCGCCTTGCAGGTGCTGGGTGTCTGTTCCGCACTGGCGGTTACCAGCCAGATGAAGACAGCGTTTGTAATGACCCTTGCGGTCATGGCGGTCACCGCCTTCTCAAACCTGTTCATCTCCCTGATCCGCAACCAGATCCCGAACAGCGTGCGGATCATTGCCCAGATGGCGATCATCGCCTCGCTGGTTATCGTGGTTGACCAGGTGCTCAAGGCGTATGCCTATGACATCTCCAAGCAGCTGTCAGTCTTCGTCGGTCTGATCATCACCAACTGTATCGTGATGGGCCGCGCCGAAGCGTACGCCATGAAGAGCGCGCCGCTCCCCTCCTTCCTGGATGGTATCGGTAATGGTCTGGGCTATGGCGCCATTCTGCTGAGTGTCGCGACCGTGCGTGAACTGCTGGGCTCCGGCACCTGGTTTGGCATCGAGCTGCTGCCGCTGGTGAACAACGGTGGCTGGTATGTACCCAACGGCCTCCTGCTGCTGCCGCCGAGTGCATTCTTCATCATTGGTCTGATCATCTGGGGCGTGCGCACCAAGGATCCCAAGCAGGTGGAGGCGAAGGATTAAGGTATGGAACACTATCTGAGTCTGTTGATTAAATCGATCTTCATCGAAAACCTGGCACTCTCCTTCTTCCTGGGGATGTGTACCTTCCTGGCGGTATCCAAGAAGGTCAAGACCTCCATGGGTCTGGGTATTGCCGTTATCGTGGTGCAAACCATCGCCGTACCGGTCAACAACCTGATCTACAACTATGTGCTGAAGGCCGGAGCTCTCTCCCCTGACCTGGATCTGAGCTTCCTGAGCTTCATCACCTTTATCGGGGTGATCGCAGCGCTGGTACAGATCCTGGAGATGGCGCTGGACAAGTACTTCCCGGCTCTCTACAACGCGCTGGGCATCTTCCTGCCGCTCATCACCGTGAACTGCGCCATCTTCGGTGGCGTTTCCTTCATGGTGCAGCGTGACTACACCTTCGTGGAGTCTGTGGTCTACGGCGTGGGCTCAGGGGCAGGCTGGATGCTGGCGATCGTTGCGCTGGCGGGTATCCGCGAGAAGATGAAGTACTCCGATGTTCCGGAAGGCCTGCGTGGTCTGGGCATCACCTTCATCACCGCCGGTCTGATGGCGCTGGGCTTCATGTCCTTCTCTGGTATCTCCCTGTAATCGGCTTTCCTGCAATCAGAAAGGAACGATAGATGGAAATTATTTTGGGTGTGGTCATGTTTACCGTGATCCTGCTGGCACTGGTGGCAGTCATTCTGTTCGCCAAGTCCAAGCTGGTGACCGCGGGCGACGTGACAATCAGCATCAATGGTGACCCGGCCAAGGCTGTGACCAGCCCGGCCGGTGGCAAGCTGCTCGGCGTACTCGCCGGCAACGGTATCTTCGTCTCTTCCGCCTGTGGCGGCGGTGGCTCCTGCGGCCAGTGCAAGGTACGGGTGAAATCCGGTGGCGGCGACATCCTGCCGACCGAACTGGATCACATCAGCAAGGGTGAAGCCCGTCACGGCGAGCGTCTGGCCTGCCAGGTCACCGTGCGTGGCGACATGGACATCGAACTGCCGGAAGAGATCTTCGGGGTGAAGAAGTGGGAATGTACTGTTATCTCCAACGATAACAAAGCCACCTTCATCAAGGAGCTCAAGCTGCAGATCCCCGATGGCGAGAGCGTACCGTTCCGCGCCGGTGGTTATATCCAGATCGAAGCGCCGGCTCACCATGTGTACTACAAGAACTTCGATATTCCCGAGGAGTATCGCGGTGACTGGGATCGCTTCAAGATTTTTGAGCTGGAGTCCAAGGTCGATGAGCCGATCATCCGTGCCTACTCCATGGCAAACTATCCGGAAGAGTTCGGCATCATCATGCTGAACGTGCGTATCGCGACCCCGCCCCCGAGCAACTGGACTGCCCCTCCGGGACAGATGTCCTCCTACATCTTCAGCCTGAAGGCTGGCGACAAGGTGACTATCTCCGGTCCGTTCGGTGAGTTCTTCGCCAAGGATACCGATGCCGAAATGGTATTCATCGGTGGTGGTGCAGGTATGGCGCCGATGCGTTCCCATATCTTCGACCAGCTGCGTCGCCTGAAGTCCAAGCGCAAGATGAGCTTCTGGTACGGTGCCCGTTCCAAACGCGAGATGTTCTATGTCGAAGACTTCGACATGCTGGCGGCCGAGAACGAGAACTTCACCTGGAACGTAGCCCTGTCCGATCCGCAACCGGAAGACAACTGGGATGGCTACACCGGCTTCATCCACAACGTGCTCTACGAGAACTATCTCAAGAACCACGAAGCGCCGGAAGATTGCGAGTTCTACATGTGTGGACCTCCCGTGATGAACGCAGCCGTCATCAACATGCTCAAAGATCTGGGCGTTGAGGACGAAAACATCCTGCTGGATGACTTTGGTGGTTAATCCATGAACAGCGTTGTAAAGACCTGGCTAGCCTTCGGGCTAGCCTTTTTCTTGACAGGGTGCGGTCAGGAAAGCACGGTCCAGTCGAAACCGGAGATCCATATCACCGGCAGCACCATGGGCACTTACTACTCCATCAAGGTGGCGGACAACGTCATCAGCGATGCAGCCAAGTTTCAGGCCGAGGTCGATGTACTGCTGGAGCGAGTCAACGATCAGATGTCCACCTATCGCCCCGATTCCGAACTGTCGCGCTTCAATCAGCACCACAGTTCGACACCGGTAGTGGTATCGCGGGACACCGCGCGGGTCATTACAGAAGCCATTCATATTGGCCGTGAGAGCCAGGGGGCGCTGGACGTCACCGTCGGCCCCTTGGTCAATCTGTGGGGCTTCGGTCCGGACAAACGGCCGACCAAGATGCCATCAGAGGAGCTGATCACCCAGACCCGTCAGAAGACCGGCCTGGGCAACCTGCACGTCATCACTTCGGTCGATGCCGACACCCTGCAAAAGGACATCCCGGATCTTTACGTTGATCTCTCCGCCATTGCCAAGGGCTTTGGTGTGGACAAGGTGGCCGAGTATCTGGAGTCTCTGGGTGCGCGCAACTATCTGGTGGAGATCGGCGGCGAGCTGCGGATCAATGGCGTCAACGGCAAGGGACACCCCTGGCGCGTTGCCATCGAAAAGCCGACAGCCAATGCCGGTTCGGTGCAGGAGGTGATCGTTCCGGGTGACAACGGAGTGGCCACCTCCGGCGATTACCGCAACTACTATGAGATGGATGGCCAGCGCTTCTCCCACACCATAGATCCACGCACCGGCAAGCCAATCCAGCACCGCATGGTGTCGGTCACCGTGATCCACCCCTCCTGCATGACCGCAGACGGGCTGGCGACCGTATTCATGGTAATGGGACCGGAGAAGAGCCTGGCCTATGCCAAAGAGCGCGGCCTGGCGATCTTCGTGATCACCAAGACGGACAACGGCTTTGAAGAGGCCTACTCCGATGCGTTCAAACAGTATCTGGTCAGGAAATAGGGAGGATAGATGCAGGTTTTTCTGATCACCTTCGGGGTATTCATGCTGGTGATAGCCGCCATGGCTATCGGCTATATCTTCCAGAAAAAATCCATCTCCGGCTCCTGTGGCGGTCTGGGGAGCGTTGGCATCGAGAAAGAGTGCGACTGCCCCGAGCCCTGCGACAATCGCAAGAAGAAGATGGCCAAGGAAGAGGCCCGTCGCAAGATGCTGGAAGAGAACCGCATCATCTGATGACTCTGATTGTTCGATAAACAAAAGCGCGCCATCGGCGCGCTTTTTACTGGGCGTTATCTTGCGTTAACGGTCAGGTTGACGTTCGATATAGAGGATCACCTCGCCAAGATGGATACCGAACTTGCTGATCTCGGCACGATTGATCAGACGATCTTCGTCCAGCAGATACATCCAGTCATCGAAGCTCACCCGCACTACCTCGCCATCCGGCAGCGCCAGATCAAGCTGATAACGCCAGTTGAGGGCAAACCCTTGGCTTTTACCCATCGCCTCCCCCACCACATCGGAAGCAGTACCTCGCCAGTGACCGTCAACCCCCTTGCTCAGATACCAGGTACGGGTCTGCTGGCGGCCATCATCAAAGTAGAACTGCTCGAACAGCTCTCCCTTGCCATCCTTCCAACGACCCACCATCTCGACCCGAAAGCGACTGGTCACTTCGCCGCTGCGGTCGGTTACCAGGCCGTGAGCCACTAATTTACCGTTGAAGAAACGGGCGAGATCCCAGTTTGGCCCCTGCCCCCGATAGTCATCGAGACTGGCACCACAGCCGCTCAGCAGCAAAAAAGGGAGCAACAGCAACCAGCGGTATGCACGATAGAAAAACATTGGAAACTCCATGTTCAGGGTTGGCCACGCAGGCGGCGGGTCAGGGCAGGATCGCGGCTGTTGTCAGCCAGCCAGATGGCGAGAAAAGCGGCCGAGAATTGCGGATCGGCCAGAGTGCCGAGGGGCTTCTCCTGCCACCAGAAGTGGCCTGTCCCACCCTTGTCGACATAGAAGGTAAGCCGGTCACCCGCCTGGATATCGGGCCAGAGTGCGGCGAGCTGGCCTAGCCAGCGCTGACGGTCGGCGTCAGAGCCAAGACCGAGTCGCTGCCACTCGGCGGCGGTGGCGCTCAGCAGATCTTGCCGCTCGATGGATCTGGCATAGGTGAGGGTCAGTGCCTGTGGATAGTGACCGGGCTGATAGCGCCCGCTCGCACTGTAGAGGGTGGCATCGTAGAGCTTGAACCAGAGCCAGTTCATCTCCCCCTGCCCGACCGGGCGCAGCTGCTGCCAGGGTGCGGCAGAAGCCTGCACCGCGGTTGCAGCAAAGAGCGTAAACGCCAGCAGCAGCGGGTTAATTCCACCCCATATGCCAGTGGTTGGGGTCTTCCAGTTCATGCCAATCCATCTCCTGTTCCTGCAGGGTGTTGATATCCTGCATCACCACCTGCACCAGCTGCCCCTGCGCATCCCGCTGGCAGGCAACCACCAGATAGAAGCGATCAGTCAGCTCATGCTGGCTCTCTTTGGTCCATTTGGAAAAAAGCAACGAGTCGGTCGAAAAGGTGTTTGTCATGACTCACCCTCCAGCTTGACCATTACCCACAGGAGTACGGGTAACCACCACATCCAGATCACAGCCAGCTGCGCCGAACTGATCCAGATGCCCCAGGGTAAGTGTACTGCCCCCATGGCGGCCCCCGCCACATAGGAGGAGGCACCACCAAATACGCCAAACAGTGCCTGCTGCCAGCGAGGCAAGCGCAGCAGCCAGCGCATACCGTGGGCCAGCGTCAGGGCAAAACCGAGCCAGAGCAGCACCAGCCAGAGGGGAAAACCAGACGGGAAACGGAACAGGCCGAGCTGCCAGAGCAGGGCATCCAGCAGACAGCCAGCAACCGCGATGGGGAGCAGCCGCCAGTCACGCAGGCGGCTGGGTGAGAAAATAAAGTGCAGCAGCAACATTGCCAGCAGCGGGCCCGGCTGCTGCCACTTCACCGCCAGCAACCAGTAGAGGTTGAACCCCAGCAGGTGAGCCCACTGCCACATGGTCAGTGAACGCTTACTGGCACATCACCCGACCAGCCAGCGGGCCCCGGCTTGGCGGCCTCCAGCTGCACCAGACTGATGGTGCGCTCCCAGAATCCCCCCTCGCAATAGGCGAAGTAGAAGTGCCACAGCCGGATGAAATCCTGGCTGTAACCGAGCTTGGGCAGCTCGGGCGCCAACGCCAGAAAGCGATCGCACCAGTGAGCTAGGGTGCGGGCATAGTGATGGCCGTGATCGTGCAACCGCACCAGCTGCATGTCGGTCTCCCGCGCCAGCAACCCCGCCATCTGGGAGACACTCGGCAGGCAGCCACCGGGGAAGATGTAGCGCTGGATGAAATCAACGCCGCGCAGATACTGGGCATGGCGCTGATCGGCGATGGTGATGGCCTGGATGAGCAGGCGACCACCGGGTTTGAGCAGCCGCGACAGCTGGCGGAAATAGTCGGGCAGGAAGGCGTGGCCCACCGCCTCGATCATCTCGATGGAGACCAGCTTGTCATAGGTGCCCTCCAGCTTGCGGTAATCCTCCAGCAGCAAGGTGATGCGATCCCCCAGCCCCTCCCGCGCAATCCACTCCTTGGCATAGTCGTGCTGGGCCCGGGAGATGGTGGTGGTGGTCACCCGGCAGCCATAGTGGCGGGCGGCATAGACGGCAAGGCCACCCCAGCCGGTGCCGATCTCCAGCAGATGATCGTCAGGCCCCAGCTCAAGTCGCTCGCAGATGGTGCGCAGCTTGGCCTGCTGCCCCTCTTCCAGAGTGGCCCCGGCACTCGGATAGATGGCGCTCGAGTACTGCATATGGCTGTCGAGAAAACCCTGATAGAGGGTATTGCCGAGATCGTAGTGGGCGGCGATGTTGGAGCGCGACCCGGTCAGAGTATTGCGGTTGAGCCAGTGGCGCACCTTGTTGAAGGGAAAACTGAGCCAGCCGAGGCGCCGTTCAAGGGAGTCAAGCAGGGTCAGGTTGCGAGCCAGCAGCCGCACCAGCGCCACCGGATCCGGGCTGGTCCAGAGCCCCTCCACCCAGGTTTCTCCGGCGGCAATGCTGCCCCCCAGCAACAGGCGACGATAGAAGGCCGGATCCTGTACCACCAGTTCGGCATGCAGATCGGTACCCGCGACGCCAAAGCTGTGGCGCTCACCGCCATCCCGCAGCAGCAGCTGGCCATGTTCGAGGCGACCCAGCAGATTGAGCAGCAGTTGTCTTGCCCCCTTGTCGATGAAAGAGGCAGAGAGGGTTGATTGAGCAAGTTCCATTAGCGGCTCTCCGGATGGGTAAAAATCGGGGTTCGTTTGATAAATAGACGCAGGGCCTGCCAGTAGATCCCGAGCAGCACCTTCATGGTCATCCATGGCCAGCGGGCCAGCAGGGCCACCAGCCCCTTGCGCGACAAGGGTTCGCGAGTGAGCGCCAGGGTTGCGTCAAACAACTTGGCTTCACCGGATACGGGATGACTCTCGATGTGGATCAGTGTCTCCTGCGCGGGCGGCCTGATCCGCCAGTGATAACGCATCGCCAGCCCCATAAAGGGGGATACGTGAAAATCCTTGTCATGGGGTGCCAGCGCCGCCAAATCCAGCAGGTAGTAGTGACGCTCGTTCCAGGGGGTGTTCGACACCTCTGCCAGCAGATAGCGCGCCTCGCCCTGCCGGTAGCAGAAGTAGAAGTTGACCGGGCTGAAGTAGAATCCCAGACAGCGCACGTTGCCGAGCAGCAGTACCCGCCCCTCGGGCTCGGCATCGCCACCCAGCTCGCTCACCTTCTGCCACACCGCCTGCTTGAGGCTTCCCTCACTCCCCTTGAGATAGTCATGGCGGTGAAACGAGAGCAGCCCCGAGCGCTCCACACCGAACCAGCGCCCCTGATCGAGCTGCGGCAGCTCGTCGAGATCCAGTCCCAGCATAAAGAGGCTGTAGGAGAAGGTGTGAGCCCGTGGTGCAAAACGGCGGTGGCGCACCGAGCCTTGCCAGATGGCGCTGGTGACGCCAGCCAATTCGTCGGCACGCTCATGTTCAGTGGCCACGGTGGCGCCGTTCATAGCTCGGCTCCGAAGCGCCTGGCGACATCCAGCGCGCTGCGCACCCCATCCTCATGGAAGCCGTTGTACCAGTAGGCACCACAGAAGTGGGTGTGCTGCTGGCCGCAGATCTCCGCGCGCCGCTGCTGGGCGGCAATAGAGGCCTGATTGAACACCGGATGGTGATAGACGAAGCGGCGCAGCACCTTGCTCTCATCGACCTTGCCCCTGGGGTTGAGACTGACGCAGAAGGGCTCCGGCGAGTTCACCCCCTGCAGGATGTTCATGTTGTAGCTCACCAGCGGCCGTGCCTCGTCGTCGCCATCGAGTTGATAGTTCCAGCTGGCCCATGCCTTGCGACGGGTAGGCAGGCAGCGCGCATCGGTATGGAGCCAGACATCGTTGGCCTGATAGGGCATGTCGCCGAGGATGGCCAGCTCCCGCTCGCCGGGATCTGCCAGCAGCGCCAACGCCTGATCGCTGTGGCAGGCGAAGATCACCTCGTCAAACCGCTCCTCGCCGTAACTGCTCAGGATCACTACGCCATCCGCTTCCCGCCGCACGCTCTGCACCGGACAGGCGAGGCGGATCTGCGACTGCCAGCCTGCCGTAAGGGGGCCGATATATTCCCGCGAGCCGCCCGGGATCACGTACCACTGGGGGCGATTGGCCACATCGAGCAGGCCATGGTTGGCAAAAAAGCGCAGGAAGAAGCCAAGGGGGAAGGCGCGCATATCGGCCAAGGTCGATGACCAGATCGCCGCCCCCATCGGCAAGATGTAGTGGCGGGCGAAGTAGTCGCTAAACTCCCCCGCCAGCAGAAAGTCCCCCAGGGTCAGCTCGGGGACTGCATCCTGCTGTTGGCCATCTGCCAGCCAGGCCCGCGCCTCCCGGTTGAACCGCAAAATCTCGCCAACAAAACCGTAGAAACGGGGACTCAGCAGATTGCTGCGCTGTGCAAACAGGGTGTCGAGGTTGTGGCCGTTGTACTCCAGCCCCTCCGGGCTCTTCACCGAGAAGCTCATCTCGGCCGGTTGCCGCGCCATGCCGATCCGCGCCAGCAACTTCAAGAAGTTGGGGTAGGTACGATCGTTGAAGACGATAAAGCCGGTGTCGATGGCATAGCTGCGGCCAGCCTGATTCACATCGACGGTCGCTGTATGGCCTCCCAGGGTCGGCGCCGCCTCGAACAGGGTGATGTCATGGAGTTTGTGGAGCAGAAAACCGGCGGTGAGCCCCGAGATCCCTGAACCGACGATGGCGATCTTTTTCTTCATGAATGGCTTCCTTTCGATACGAGTGCGCGGCCAAGGCGCAGCCAGAGCCCCACCGGCAGCGCACCAAGCAGGCGCAGCAACCAGATGAAACGGCGGGGAAAGTGGATCTGGTGACGACCGGCGGTCAGCCCGTCCATGATGACGCGGGAGGCCTGCTCCACCGTCACCAGACAGGGCATGGGAAAATCATTTTTGGCGGTGAGCGGCGTCTGGACAAAGCCGGGGCGGATCAGGGTCACCCCGATCCCTTTGCTGGCCAAATCGAGGCGCAAGGTATCCGCCAGATAGTCGAGGGCCGCCTTGGAGGCGCCATAGGCCTCGGCTCGTGGCAGCGGCAGCCAGCTCACCGACGAACTGACGATGGCCAGCCGTGACCCAGCCCCTAGCAACGGCAAGAAGGCGGCCAGCGCATGGCCGGTAGCGGTCAGATTGGTGTCGATGACACGGGCAAACAGCTCGCTGTCAAACCCCTCGCCGACATCCATGTACTCGCAGTTGCCTGCGTTGAGGATTAGCAGATCGAGGGATGGCAGCGTAGCGGCTATCCCGCTCATTGCGGCCAGATCACGGGCATCGAACTGCAGCGGAGTGACGCCATCCAGCCCCAGCGCCTGCAGCCGTTCACCATCGCGGCCACAACCCCACACCTGCCAGCCGGCGCGCCGGTAATCCAGCGCCAACTGGCGACCTATGCCGGAGGTCGCGCCTGTGATAAGCACCCGGCCGCTCATGCGCCAAGCCTCATCTTGATGGTGCGAACCACTGGCCCGAGCAACGGCAACTGCTCGTAGAGCATGGCGCCCAGGTCAAAATAGTCCCTGTGCTGGCACACCTTGCCCGCCTCGTCGAATTCGAGGCGGGTGGCCCCCTCCACCGTCACCGGCTCACCACCACGCAATCTGGGGTGAGAGAAGGTCATGGTCCAGCCGAGCCAGGCCTGTGGCCCTTGCTGCTGCTGACTGGTGATGACGAAACGACAGTAGGCGAGGCGCTGATAGAGGGCGGCAAAATAGTCGCCAAGGGCCGCCAGCCCCTCGATACGGTGAGCCGGATCGATAAAGACCACCTGTTCGGCATAGACCTCGGGCAAGCGATGCAACTGCTGTTTGTCCAGTTGCTGATAGAGGCCAATAAAGCGGGCCAGCGGCTCGTTCATCCTATTTCTCCAGAGAGCGAAACATCTCGATGGCTCTCACCCGGGCAACGGCGTGATCCACCATGGGTGCCGGATAATCCTGTCGCCCCTTGAGTCGCAGCCAGTCGTGGGGCTGATGCACATAAGCGGCAGGAATATCGGCCAGTTCAGTTACCCAAGTACGGATAAACTCCCCTTGTGGATCAAATCGTTGCCCCTGAGTGGTGGGGTTGAAGACCCGAAAGTAGGGGGCCGCATCGGCACCGGTGCCTGCAGCCCACTGCCAGCCGCCATTGTTGGCTGCCAGATCCCCGTCGATGAGTCGACTCATGAAGTAATCCTCCCCGAGCCGCCAGTGGATATGGAGATCCTTGGTGAGAAAGCTCGCCACTATCATTCGCAGCCGGTTGTGCATCCAGCCGGTGGCGTTGAGACAACGCATCGCCGCATCGACGATGGGGTAGCCGGTGCGCCCCTCGCACCAGGCGGCGAAGGCATCCGGATCCCAGCTCCACGGCAAGGCCGCCGTCTCGGGCTTGAAGGGGCGATTCATCGAAAGAGTCGGGATCAGCACCAGCAGGTGGCGATAGAACTCGCGCCAGATAAGTTCGTTTAGCCAGACAAAGCCGGGCTGAGCCTTGGACTGGGGCCGATAGCCGAGCCGCTGCTGGAGCGCCGCCACACACTGGCGCGGGCTGATGATGCCCGCCGCCAGATAGGGGGAGAGCACAGAGGTGCCCGCGATGGCAGGAAAATCGCGGGTCTCGCCATAGTCGAGCACCGCCTGCTCCAGAAAAATGTTCAAACGACGCTGAGCTTCCGCCTCCCCCACTGGCCAGCGGGGATCCGCCGTCAGCTCGCCGAGCGCCTCATCAACCCACGCACGTTCGGCCAGCGGCTGCCACGGCAACGACTCGCCACGGGGCGCTGGGGCGCGATGAATGACAAACCCCTCTTCATCGAGGGCCTTGAGCCAGGCACGGCTGAAGGGGGTGAACACCTTGAACATCTCACCCGAGCCGGTCAGCACCCGCCCCGGCGGCAATACGCAACAGCCGTTGAACCAGTGACAGCTCACCGCCTGATCAGCCAGCGCGGCGCTGACGGCGTGATCGCGACGCTGCTCATCGATCTCGATAGCCTGATTGGCATAGAGCTGGGTCACACCCTGCTCGCGGCAGAGGTTTGCCAACGCAGCGGGCACCTCGGCAAAGGTCTCCACTCGCAGCAGATGGAGCGGGATGCCGAGCGCCGCCAGCTCGCGGCCCAACTCATCCACCTGCGCCAACATAAAGCGCTGACGGATGGGGGCCATTTTGTGCTGCCGCCACTGGGTAGGAGAGATGATAAAGAGCGCGGCGACCGGTCCATCACCGGCGCAGGCATGCCGCAGCGCCGGGTTGTCGGCAAGACGCAGATCGTTGCGAAACCAGACCAGTTTCATGATTTTTTCCTCCCGCGTCCGCTGGCGCCAGCCGCAGCAGGTGCGTTCGCCATCAGCTCGGCAAGGCTCGCCTGCCAGCCGTGTGCTTTCAGCCACTCATCGTCGTAGAGACGACCCAGTTCGCCAAACAGGCGCGTGCCTGCGGGCCACTCGGCGGCCAGCTCCTGTTTGCCAAGCCCTGCCCCCAGCAATACCAGCCAGGGGGTAACGGCACGCCCCTCCAGCAAGCTGGCATGGCGCGGCTCGACCGCCCCCAGCAGTTGCACCTCATAACCCTGACCGATCAACTCGTAGGCGGCCCAGACCAGATCGAGGGGGCCGACTTGCCCCCAACTCGCCAGCGTGATCGGCACGCCCTTCTCCTGCTCGATCAGGTGGCGGGCGAAGCGGGTATGGAGCCAGCCCAGCCACACCTGTTGCAGCAACTCGCCATCGGGCCGCTCGCGCCACAGCCCCAGCAGCCGCTCCACAAGCGGTTGCAGTACCCGGCTGCGCACCAGCTCGAACGGGTAGCTCGCCAGCAGATCGTTGAGCTCAGCCTCAGCCTTGCGCTGGTTGAAGGCGAGCAACGCCTGACTGAACTGCTCCAGGGTCTGCTGCCAGTGATCGCTCACCGGATCGGAATGGGGTTCGCTCAGGAGCCCCTTCACCTGCCCGATACTCACTCCCCGCTCCAGCCAGCTCAGGATCTCGCCGATTTGGAGGATATCCTGCTCGCTGTAGAGGCGGTGGCCCTTTTCGGTGCGGGCCGGTTGCACCAGACCGTAGCGGCGCTGCCAGGCACGCAGGGTCACGGCGTTGACGCCGGTGAGACGGGAGACCTCGCGAATGGGGTAGATCCCCTCATCAGCGAGAGGAGCAACTTCTTGCGATAAATCAGACATGACAACGTCCATCAAACAGAGGGGTAAAGCACCCCGGCGCAAACCATGCGCCGGGGCAACAGAACGGATTCAGAGCCCGTAACGCAGCTTGAGCGTATCGGGGTGCGGATTGAGATAAACCTGCTCGGCGAGATAGGGATTGGGGTACTCGCGCAGGTAGTGACGGATCAAGGTGAGCGGCACCAGCAACGGGAAGATACCGGTGCGGTACTTGTCGATGGTATCGGCAAGCTCCTGCTTCTGGGCCGGGGTCAGCACCCGCTTGAAGTAGCCCTGCAGGTGCATCAGCACATTGGTGTGGCTGCGACGGTTGGCCCGCAGGGTCAGCGCCGTCATCAATCCCTTGATGTAGTTGTCGGCCACCTCCTGCAAATTGGTGGACTTGCCCAGATTGCCGAGCAGCTTGCCAAGCGCCCGGTAGTGGGTGGTGGCGTGGGAGAGCACCAGATACTTGTAGCGGGAGTGGAAGCGGATCAGCGCAGAGGCGGTGATGCCGCGGGCGCAGAGCTGCTGCCAGTCGTGGTAGGCAAAGACCCGCAGCACGAAGTTCTCGCGCAGGATGGGGTCGCACAGGCGGCCATCCTCTTCCACCGGCAGCAGGGGGTTGGCCTCCATCAATGCCTTGGCAAAGAGGCCGATCCCCTCCTTGGCGCTCCCCTCGTTGTTGGCGCCATAGACCTTGACCCGCTCCATACCGCAACTGGGTGATTTGGCACAGAGGATATAACCGGAGATGAAGTCAAGCTGGCGTGCCTTCTGCTCGCTGAAGGCGATCAGCTTTTCGGTGACATCGAAGCTACCGTTGCTCGCCTCGGCACGGATCTCGCCGTTGCGCTTGACCAGCCGGATGGCGGCACGGGGCGCCCCCAGACCGATAGCCATCTCGGGACAGACGGGGTGATAGTCAAAGTGAGCGCCAAGATCCCGTTCGCAGAAGCTGGAGCGCTTGTGGCCCCCATCGAAACGTACCTCTTGTCCCAGCAGGCAGGCACTGATACCGACTTTAATCTTGTACATGATGACGCCCCTTGTATAAGCATTGATTCAGTTATAGCAGTTATACAAAAAAATGAAAGTTGTATAACTATTTGCGACTGATACGACACAAGGAGAAAAAAGGGATCACCGGAAAAAGAAAAAACCCATGGCGAACGCCATGGGTAAAAGTCAAGACACTACGGACTACGGGAAGGGGGATTAGAAGCTGTACTTCACACCCAGGCTGGAGATGGAACCTTTTTGCAGATCCCAGTTGCGATAGGTGTAATCGGCAGTCAGCGCCCAGTTCTGGTTGAGCTTGTAGGCACCGCCCACCTTGAAGTCGTGCATATCGTCGGTCATGTTGGCGTAGCGATAAGCGGTAGAGAGCTCGATGTCGCCGATGTCGTAGCGCAAGCCCACTTCACCGTACATGCTGCCGCTATCCTTGCGAGCCACTTCGTCCCATCCCTTGTTGTTCTTGGCCAGCTCACGCTCAAGTTGATAGCCCATCAAACCGGTTTCGCCATAGAGATTGAGTCCTGTGCTCAGCGGGGTAAAGACACCGATACCCAGGCTGGAAATGGACATGCTGTCATTGCCGTCGTTGCGGGAGGTGAATTCGGTTCCGGCACGACCGTAGAAGTTGGAGCCAAAGCTCTTTGAGAGGTCCAGGCTCAGACCACCAAAATCACGGGTACCTTTGCTGGCAGCATCACGGGGAAATGCAGCGCTGTCTTGGCTAAGGTAATCAGACTTGGTGTGCGCCCAGGTCAAACCGCCCTTTGCGTAGCTGAACGCATCCTGTGCCAGAGCGGAAGTAGAGGCGAAACCGGCCAGAACCAGAAGAGATACAGTTGCTTTTTTCATGATGATAACTCCATGTGATTGGGCCCGTTGCTAGCGAGCTGGTATGGAGTCATTGTGCAGTCAGCATCCCGGCTTGCCGAGCGGCAAGCTATTGCAAAACCATGTCAGATGTAAGCAGATATTTCCCGAGATGTCAGGGGTAACAAATTGCCGGCCCAAGCGGTTTGCATGGGCCGGACAACACCAAATCAGCGGAAGACCACCTCATCAATTTCGACCCTGACCAAGGGCTGCCCGGTCAATCCGGCAGGACGGGGGATCTCGAGTGCCAGCGACGGACGGACTTGCCCCTTGCGCAGATAGGTCTCCGGCAAGCGATTCTCGGCGACCCAGAAACGGGCTTCCTGACGGCTCAGCTGCACTCCGTCAGCACTGAACAGAGTCACCATGCCGCGCACCCCGACCACATTGCGGCTGCCGGTATTGCTCACCATAAAGGTCAGCGCCAACGGATCAGACCCCTCGAGCTTGTCCAGCTTGACCACCACACCGTCGCGTGCCGCTTGTGACAGCAATTCGGGGTTGGCCTTGGCCTGCTCGGTCAGTACCGGTGCTGCAACCGCCACCACGGCCCCCGCTTTCCCATCAGCAGCCATACCCTGCACGGGTTCGGCCGGTTTGACCACCAGATACTCCCAGGTAAAGTCATCGTTGAGCTGAACCTGCCGACCATCGGGCAGCGTCACCTGAGAAAGAGGGGCAGCCTGCGCCAACACGGGGGAGAGGCACAGGGCAATCAGCAGACGGGAGAAGGGTTTCATAGGGCGAAGCTCGACAACAGGTGAAAGGGCGACAGTATAAACAGTCCCGCCACCCCTTGCCTATGACAGCACTCACGTTCTGGCTCCGGCGTCGCTTGCCCACGGGCTAGATGGCAAGATCGTGCCGCTCTTTGTGCGCCATATCCAGAGTCACCAGATCGAACTCGGTCCTCTTGAGGGCAGAGAGAATATCCGATTGCATATCAAAGGCCTGAGCACGCTGATGCTCGGGCAGACGCACCCGGGCCAGGGTGGTAGAGCAGTCGCACAGGGTATGGAAAAAGACCTGCGCCTCATCCAGCCCCATGTCGGCCAGCATCTGTTCGGCCTGATCCACCATTCGTAGATAACGTTGCTTCAACTGCCGTGGATTGGTGAAGCGATTGCTGAGGCAACCGTTGCTCCCTTTGCCCCAACGACCGAGCTGACGCTTGTTGAAGCCATAGCGAAAATCACGGCTCATCACCCCGTTATCGGCAAAAAACCAGATGGTGTTGGCAGGCAGTGAGCCGAACTGGGCAAGATAGTCATCACGCTCCTCCACCGCGGCCGGAACCAGCAACGGCAGATGAGCCCATTCCGGACGAGCCTGCACATACTCACCAATGCGGCGAACCGGATCGATCAACCCCTCCATATTCGGCAGGCGATCGCAAAAGATGATTTCGTCACTCTTGATGACCCAGTGATCGATGCCATAACGCTGGCAATAACGGCGGGCTCGGGCCACTTCGCTGCGGCTGCGGGTCGGATTATCGAGGGTGATGGCGCGGATCTTGATCCCGCTGGCACGACACAGATCGATGCTGTAACAGGATTCCAACCGCCCCGAAAAAGAGACTATCAGCTCGTCAAAATTTGCCAGTCGCTCAATCAGCTGCAGCTCCCTGGCTTGAAAAGAGTGATCATATCCCTGATTCAAGACAACAACATTGGCATCCATTAAACAGCTCCGGATGATAAACAGGTGGCTTATTGTGCGGGAAACAAGCTGAATAGGCCCTTACAGAGTCAGGTTAAAATTAAAACTTGATGATTATTTCCCGTGATTTATCCGTAAAATCAACATCTTGAGCGTCGTACACTCGCAATCTGGCCTGATGTACCCGATGGGCTCGCAAAAAGCCCTGCGCCTGATCCAGCGAGGTGAAGGTCAGGTGCTCCCCCTCGCTGTCTGTCAGACAGAGGTACTCCCCTTCCGCATCGATACAGAGCTGATAACCACTGCCATCCTTGCAGGCGATGATCAGGGTTGCCTCGGGATAGTGACTGAGCCAATTGCGAAACCGGCCATGCTCCATAGTACTCCTGGAGGGGCATCACCCCTTGTCGGTGACAGGCAAACTGTCCAGCTCACCCAGTTGCTGACGGCAACTCGCCACGTCGGTAAAGACGATCCCCCTGATGCCGAGGGCCTCGGCGGCCGCAATATTGACGGGACTGTCATCAATAAAGATGCACTCTGCCGGTTTCAGATCGAACGACACCAGCAGATAGCGATAGATATCCGGCTCCGGCTTCATCATCCGTACCCGCGCCGACACCACCTTGCCGCTGAAAAAGCGCCAGAAATCCTGATGCTGCTCCAGCCAGTCGATGCTGGCGTGCCCCATGTTGGAGAGGGCATAGAGCGAATGGCCCGCTCCGTGCAGCTCGGCTATCAGGGTTAGCATAGCGGGATCTGGCAGCAGGGAAGCGGGAACTGCCTGTAAAATGGCCAGATTCTCCGCCGCAGAGAGGCCGGTGCGCGCTTGCGCTTCCCGGGCCATGTTGTGGAGCGACATGGTGCCTCTGTCTACCTCCAGCCAATCCGGGTGGTTAAAGAGCTGCTCGGCCAACTGTTCGGCCCCTTGCGGACCACGCACCGAACGCACTATACCTACCGGATCCCAGCTCACCACCACCCGTCCCAGATCGAAAATAATCGCCATCGTCTTTACCTCCCCCACTGGGTGTCAGTCATCAAAACAGAGTCAATAGAACATCGCTCATACACCATTTTCTTAACCGGATACCCTGCCCCCATCCCCGCCCGCGGGCAAGTTTTACTTGCATCAGACCGGCAAATCCCTTAATGGTTATGACGTTACTTCAAGGACACACCTATGCACGCACCATTCTTCTTTGCTTTCTCGTTTATCCGGCCCGCTTGAGGGAAGGCCTGTCGTCGTGTGAACAGAAAGCAAAGACGAATCAAGCCTCCCCTAGCGGAGGCTTTTTTTGCATTAATATCAATCGATTACTTGGATAGGGAACAATCATGGCAACGCTCGACGAGATCAGACAAGACATCACCCGGTTGGATCAGGAGCTGCTTGCCCTGCTGGCGAAACGCAAGACCCTCAGCATCGAGGTGGCCCGTGCCAAGCAAGCCAACCCGCGCCCCATTCGTGACCACCAGCGGGAGCAGGAGCTGCTGGTCGCCCTAATCCAAAAAGGGCGCGTGCTGGGACTGGACGCCCAGTACATCACCCGCATCTATCACACCATCATCGAAGACTCTGTGCTCTCCCAGCAGGCCTATCTGCAGAGCCTGCTCAACCCGGAGCAGCAGGAGCCGATGACCAGCGTCGCCTATCTGGGGCCGCGCGGTTCCTACTCCAGCCTGGCCGCCCGCAAATATCTGGCGCGCTACAAGGATCAGGTGATCGAAGTAAACTGCCAGAACTTCCGTGAAGTACTGGATGCGGTGGAGTCGGGTCGCGCCGCCTTTGGCGTGCTGCCCATCGAGAACACCAGCTCGGGCTCCATCAACGAAGTCTATGACGTGATGCAGCATACCAGCCTCTCCATCGTCGGTGAGCTCACCTACCCCATCGAGCACTGCATTCTCACCGCCGTACCGACCGAGCTTGGCCGTATCAAGACCTTCTATGCCCACCCGCAGGTGTTCCAGCAGTGCTCCCACTATCTGAGCAAGCTGGAAGGAGCCCGTCACGAGATCTGCGACTCCTCCTCCAGCGCCATGATGAAGGTGAAAGAACTGGCAAGCCCGGAGGCCGCCGCCATCGGCAGCGCCGCCGGTGGCGAACTGTATGGTCTGGATGTGCTGGCCGAGCAGCTTGCCAACCAGAAAGAGAACTACAGCCGCTTCATCGTGGTGGCGCGCAAGCCCATCGATGTGGCACCGCAGATCCCGGCCAAGACCACCCTCATCATGTCCACCTCCCAGAAGCCGGGCTCGCTGGTCGAGGCGTTGCTGGTACTGCGCAGCCACGAGATCAACATGACCAAACTGGAGTCCCGTCCGGTGCAGGGCAACCCGTGGGAAGAGATGTTCTATCTCGATGTCTCCGCCAACCTGCAAACCCCGGCGATGCAGGCCGCACTGGTGGAGCTGACCAAGATCACCCGCTATATCAAGGTGCTTGGCTGCTACCCGAGCGAGGATGTGAAACCCACCGCAGTGCCGCCGGTGCTGATGGGGAGCTAACCAGCCCACAACGACAAAAGGCGAGCACACTGCTCGCCTTTTGTTTTGATGCCTGTGTTGATGCCTGTTTTCAGGTCAGGCAATCAACTCAGAACTGACCCGCCATCAACTGATTGATGTTGTAGAGGGCGCGGGTATCGAGCTCCATCTCGGTGGCATAGGTATTGCCGCGCGGATAGGAGGCCACCACCCGGGCACCACGCACCACACCGGCGACCGACACATCCAGCGAGTTGGAGGTCTGGGTCAGGTCACGATAGCTGCTCTGGCCGCGCACCTGCTGACCATTGAGCTGCTCGGCCAGCTCGCGATAGGCATCCATCTTGGAAGCGCGAATGGCTTGCAGCATCTTCTCCGACTGGGAGGGACCGGGCTGGATGTCGATCACCGCATAGCCCACCGCCTTGAGCACCGGAAAATCATCGGGTTTGCCACCCTGGGTGTAATCCACCACCCGGTTGCCGCTGCAACCGGTGAGCAAGAGTGCCAACAGGCAACCAAACAGGATCTTCATGACTCGCTCCTCACGGGGTCAGGTTGACCAGATGACCGCCCGGCCGGGCCTGACTGTCACGCATCAGATAACCGCGATTGATCGATGCCCGACCAAACGAGTTGTTAGCACCGAACAGATATTTTTGCGGGATCAGGCTCTGGGCCGTGGTCTCAACCATCTTGGTGCGCATGTCGATAACGCGGGCATTGACCAGGATCCCCTTGCTGTTGCGGCTGAATGTGCCGACCAGAATGCGGGAGATCGGCAAACGGGAAGAGAGCTCCTTATAGTTGCGGCTCAGCACGAAGTCCCCCTGCGGCGTCACCTTGATGCTACCGGTCAGCTTGAAGTCCACCACCACCTCGCCGCGACGATTGAGCTCGTAGATAAAGCTCTCCTCAATCTGCTGCCCCATCCAGTTGGTATCCTGCAGGGTATCGAGATCGACGAAAGAGGCCACTGCGATGGGTTCGGTCAGGGTGGTCAGCGATTTGCGCTCCATCAGCTGATCGGTCATACGCGCCACCAGCCAGTTGAGCTCCATCCCCTGCGCCGCCTGGCGAGGGTCACCCTGATCTCGATTGATAGGGTCGGAGCCGCACCCGGTCAATGCCAGGGCGAGCGCCAACGCCGTGATGAGTTTGTTCATGGATACCTTTCCTGTATCTGCACCTGACTTATTATCGGACGCGCCGGACAAAGCTTGAGCCGGTAATGAGGCATGATTCTTGCTTTTTAATGGACATCGTCAGCGCCAACGTGCGCTGCCACTTGGAACGTGTTGTGATCCATGTCGGCCAGCAGGCGCCATTTCCTCAAAATGGCTCGGCTGCCCGCCAACTCAAGGTATCTGCTATGAAATTACCGCTGCTGTTGACCCTGCTGCTGGCCAGCCTGAGCACCCGCGCCGAACTTATCGAAGCACAGGGCAGCGCCGCCATTCTGGGGGGCGATGAAGTCTATGCCCGCGAGCAGGCAACTCGCGACGCCCTGCGTCAGGCCCTGCTGGCAAGCGGCGCGGCAGTCTCCAGCGTCCAGCGTCTGGAAAATGGCAGCCTGCGATCCGAGCAGATCCAGATCCGCTCCGGCGGCGACATTCGCCAGTATCGGCTCAAGCGGGAAGAGGTGCGCAACGGCCGCATGTATATCACGCTAGTGGCCGACATTCAGGCCGAACGCCAGATCTGCCAGACCCAGCACTTCGCCAAGGATTTGACACTGGTCAGGCTGCGAATGCGCTATCCGGACCAAGCCAGCTACGGCGCCATGGACGACATGCCGGAAAACCTCTCGCGACGACTGTTCGAGACCCTCGCCAATGCGCCGCAAGGGGTCGCGGTGCGCCAGTGGCTGGATGAAAACCTGCGCATCGATCCGCTCCATCTGCAACAGGGGGATCGCAGCGCCCTCGAGGAGATCAAGGCGCTCAGCCTGCGTACCGACAGCCAGTATCTGGTGCTCGGCAGCATCGATGATCTCTCCATAGAGCCGCAGGGCAACCAGCTGACCAGCTGGTATGAGGATCCGGTGCGCAACTTTCGCATGCAGCTCTACCTGTTCGACGGCATCAACGGCAGTCTGATCAACCGCAAGGTCTACGAAGGACGTGCCACCTGGACCTTTGGCAAGCGGGAACAGGTGGGCAGCAGCAGCGGCCAGTTCTGGCAATCGAGCTATGGCCAGGAGGTCAACTACCAGTTGCAGCAGGCGGCTCAAGATCTGGTAGCCCAGCTCACCTGCGCCCCGGTCACCGCCCGGGTGGTAGGCCAGAACGAACGTGGCCCCTACATCAATCTGGGGCGGCGCAACGGCGTCAAGCTTGGCGATCAGTTCCGCATCCAGCACAACGCCGACTTCATCGACCCCTACGGCAAGTCCCGCATGATGCGCAATCCGGCCGACGGCCTGTTCGAAGTGGTGCAGGTATTCGACGATGGCGCCATCATCAGCAGCCAGAACAAATATTCGCCGTTTAACATCCAGAATGGGGATTTGGCAGTATTGGAATAGGTGCCAGAGAGTTACCGGCGCTTACGGCATCTCCCGAGCTTCCCGTTGTTATGGTTCACCAGTGGATTGGTATCGGTCAGTTTCCCAACACCTGACGCAACCTCTCCTGCGCAACGCCCACCAGCAGGTCGGGCTGGAACTTGGAGATAAAGCGATCACAACCCACCTTCTTGACCATGGCTTCGTTGAAGTTGCCGCTCAGGGAGGTATTGAGGGTGATAAAGAGATCGGACATGCGCGGATCACTGCGCACCTCGTGGGTCAGCCGGTAGCCGTCCATCTCAGGCATCTCGGCATCGGTGATCATCAGCAGGATCTCGTTGGTCACCTTCTTGCCAGCATCGCACCACCCCTTGAGCAGGGTCAGCGCCTGCAAGCCATCCTGACACTCGATAACCTCGAGTCCCAGCTGGCCAAGAGTCTCACGCACCTGGGTACGGGCGGTGCTGGAATCATCGACGATCAGCACTTTGCGTCCATGCATCTCGGGCAGGATCTCCCGGTCCAGCACCTCCTCGGAGATGCGGATGTCATAGGTGATGATCTCCGCCAGCACCTTCTCCACATCGATGATCTCGACGATCTGCTCCACTCCATCTTCGGGAATGCGGGTGATGGCGGTGAGGTAGTTGGCGCGCCCGGCGGAGCGCGGCGGCGGCAGTATATCCTTCCAGGTCATGTTGACGATGTTGGCCACCTGCCCCACCAGAAAGCCCTGAATGGTACGGTTGTACTCGGTGATGATGAGGTTGGATTCACTGTCGATGGGCATGGGACGCATGCCGATGGCGCTGCGCAGGTTGATCACCGGGATCGAGGTACCGCGGATATTGGCCACCCCGCTGATATTGTGATGGGAGCCCGGCATCTTGCTCAGATGGGGCAACTTGACCACTTCCCGTACCTTGAAGACGTTGATGGCGAACATCTGACGGGTGCCGAGACGAAACATCAACAACTCGAGGCGGTTTTCCCCCACCAGTTGAGTTCGTTGATCAACGGAATCCAATATACTCGCCATACGCTGATATCCATCTGATTATTAATCGACTCTATTATAGAGGCTGCCCGCCAGGAAAGGCAGGCGCATTTTCAACCAGAGCGACCAACCAGACAAAAAAAGTGAGGCCGAAGCCTCACTTATCTCATTGATTTTAAAATCAATAGCTACAGACAGACTTCCAGCTGCCATCGGTTGCCTTGGGCTCGCTGCTGGTCCACCAGTTTGCTTGCCACACTACCTTGTTATGGGTAATGCGATCTCCGCCATTGGCATGATCCCCCTGCGGCCAGCTCGGATAGGCCTTGTAGGCCGCCGGATTGACGTTCTGGCTGCTGCAGCTGGTGCCCGGATTCTCGCCACCACCCGAGCCCAGCACGGCCTCCGGCAGGGTAGGGAACTCGGCCTTGAGACCAATGGTCTGGCTGCCGCTGATGATGCGCATACCGCTTGGCACGCCAGCGGCGGGCAGGTAGTAGGTCATGGCGACTTCAATCTCGGCCCCCGGTGCCAGGGTCTGCCATCCCGGCAGGTTCATGGCGACCTTGTGGAAGTCCTTCTCATTGGCAATGCCTTCCGAGTTGTCGTTGCCACCGCTCTCCACCACTTTCAGGCCCATGCCACTCTGATCCGTGATGGTGTCAGAGGTAGAGGTGGGCACCAGAAACTCGATGCGCGCGCCGCCCGGAATGGTCTGGGTCGACTTGTTGACCAGCTTGAGTTTCGGGTTGATCGGATAGTTGGAGTCCCCTTCCTTGAAGCCGGAGAGGCTGACCTGGATGTCGAGCTGGGCGCTCGGCGCGGCCAGATCGTTTTGCTTGGTGTTGTACGGAGTTGCCTTGGCAAACTTCTCATAAGCCAGGGTGGTCAGGGTACTGCCCATGCCGTACTCGTTCTTGGCCGGATCGAAGGCGTAATCACCCGCCATCTCCCAGAACATCACGCCACCCAGACCGCGCTTGATGATGTAGTCGAGCTTGTGGCCCATGGACTCTTCATCTTCGGTTGAGAGGAACACCTTCTTCTCTTCGTTCCACAGCCAGGGCGCGTGGGCCTTGTCATCGTAGTAACGCACATACTTGCCCTGCATCACGTGAGCCGGATTGTTGGGATCCAGACCCCAGGCAGTGCCATAACTTGGCAATGTGGTGATGCCGAGGCTGGCCGCATGCTCCAGGTTCTTGGCATGCCACATGGGCACGGCGCCACCGCCGATCTCTTTGCCGTTCTTGTCGAGATCATGCCAGATGTTGTCGATGCCGACCGCCCCGTTGCCGCACGGAATGGTGCTGCCACCTGTGCCCGGCTGGCACTCGTTCTGGCTCGGCAGGGCTGCCTTGCCACCCAGCCCATGACTGCCACCGCTCACCCCCTGCCAACCGCGGGTGTAATAGGGCACGCCAACGTTGATCTTGCCAGCCGCCAGCGCACCGCGGAAGTAGTGGGCAGACCAGGCCACGTTGAGGTAACCGATACCGCCAAACTGGGTCTGGGTATAGACGCCCCAGTGGGAGAGCTCGGGGTCGGCATTGTTGTCGAACAGGGCCGCGTTGTGACCGACAAAGTGGTTCCAGGCACCGTGGAAGTCATAGGTCATCAGGTTGACGTAATCGAGGTACTGGGTGACCTGGAAGTTCTCCATCCCGCGCAGCAGATAGGCCGAGGCCGGTGAGGCGATGGTCAGCATATACTTGCGGCCATCTTCGTTACCGGCGTTGTCGAGCCGCGCCCGCAAGGTCTTCATCAACACCTCGTAATTGGCAAACAGCTTGGCCCGGCACTGGTTGGAGAGCGGGAAATCGTTGGGGTTGCCCGCATCTTTCATCGAGGTGGGGTATTCGTAGTCGATATCGACCCCGTCAAAACCGTACTGGCGGATAAAACTCACCGCCGAGTCAGCCAGGGTGTTGATACCGGCAGTATTGACCGAGCAGTCGCCTTTGGTAGTGGCGGTGTAGAAGCCGCGGGTATCGGCCCAGCCGCCGACCGAGATCAGGGTCTTCACGTCCGGATACTGCTTCTTGTACTTCGACAGCAGGTTGAAGTGGCCCTTGTAGGCGAATTCAGGATCCATCTCGGCACCCGGCACGCCATCCCAGGTCATCTTGGTGGCTGCATCGTCCACCTTGATGGTGTGGCTCTGCTCATCCACCGCCGCGAAGGCGTAGTTGATGTGGGTGATCTTGTTCCATGGAATATCGCTCACCAGATAGGCGGGCAAGCCGTTCTTGCCGGTGCGCCAGGAGGTGAAGTAGCCGATGACCCGGCGGGCATGGTCATCCCCCATGCACTCGTAACCATCCGGACGATAGATCTGGCGAATGTCACAAGAGAGGTTGCCACCGGTGGGCGGCAGCGCGGCCTCCTCGACATTGACGGTCACCGCCGCCGACTCGCCGCTCAGATTGGTCTTGTCAGTGGCCACCAGCTTGAGGGCGGCACTCCCTTTGGCATCCGGCGTCCAGTTCACCTGCCAGGGGGCAGTGGTATCTTCGCCCACCTTCTTGCCGTCGACATAGAGCTCGACTTTGGCCACATCGTTGTTGGCATCGGTGACGTTGCCACTCACCGCCACACTGCGACCCAGCGTCACCTTGGCGCCGCTGGCCGGGCTGCTAATGCTCACCTTGGGCGCCTCTGGCGCCACCACGGCGGCGACGTTGAAGCTCGAATCCGCCTCACTCAGCACCTTGCCATCTTTATCCAGCGCGCGAGCTTTGAGGGTATGGGCCCCCACTCCGGCGGCGCTCCAGCTGGCACTCCAGGGCGAGGCGCTCGCCGTGGCGACCAGCTTGCCGTCGACAAGATATTCCACCTTGGCCAAGGCCGTTACCGGGCCACTCAGGGTCACTGCCAGCGCCACGCTGGCTCCTTCGTTGAAGCTGGCGCCAGCAGCTGGCGAGCTGACGGCTACGCCGAGTGCAGGAGGGGGCACCTCGCCACCATAGGGCTTCCAGGCATCTGCCCAGACTACACCTACCCCCGGCTCATAGTGATAGGGGGATGCCCCGCACCAGCCTGAATAGGGAAATTCTTTGCATTCATAGAGGGCACCGACGTTGCTGACGATATCGCCAGCCTTGTAGGCAGTACCGGATTTATAGGCGGGATAAGCGGCCTGAGCCCAGGCGGGCGCAGCCGCAAGGGCGACCAGCATGGCAAGCCTGCTGGGTCTGAAGAGCTGTTGCATATTGTTATCTTCCTTGTTTTGTTTTGTCTTGGCTTGGTCACCAAGGCAAAGAACAATCGCAACCTGCATGATGGGCGCAGACAACTGGCAATGGACCTGCCACAAAAACCACCCCTCACCCAGGGAAACCCCGCTATCTGGATCCACGATCGAGACCGGAAGCATTGCGCCCCGGCATCACTGCCGGTTTGCCCTTTACCTGGGTTCCGTGAGGAACGAACCCAGTATAGGAAGGCGACAAGATCCCCTCAATCTTTATTCTCAAAGAGAATTATCCCCTGCCACAAAAGCGTCATGATCACAGGGTTAGAATTGATTGAATTATCAAAAAAATCATACTGTTACTGGGATCATAAAAACGCTTTTCCTCATCTTCCCAGATTCGTTTAATGTGCGTTGGCTCACTGGTATGACATGCCAGAAATGTGACAATGCGCGCCCTTGGTCAACGAGCCAAGGCTATGGAATCACTGGCAAAAATAAAAAAGGAACACCTATGAAAGGTACTCGTACCCTGCTGTCGCTGGCCGTGGGGCTGGCACTTGCATCCTCAGGTGCCCATGCGGCATTTGTCTGCCCGTCCGATCCGGCTCAACTCACCCCCATCCCGACCATTCAGGGCACAGGCTCCGCCAGCGCGCTGGCCACCCAGACCGTGACCGACAAGAACGGCAATGTGACCGGTAAAATCAGCACGGGCACCTTCAACGTTCGCGGTATCGTGACAACGCTGGGCCAAAGTCTGACCAAGGGTTTCTATCTGACCGACCCGGTGGGTGATGGCAATCCGGCCACCTCTGATGGCATCTTTGTCTATCTGAACGACAAGGAGTTTGCGACCAACTATGCCGACATCAAACCGGGGGCAGAACTCTGCCTTGAAGCCAAGGTCGAGGAGTATTACGGCGGCACCCAGCTCAAACCCACCTTCGAATCCAGCAAAGCCCGCCTGCAGGTCACAGCGCAAGGACTGGCGGTGCCGACCAGCGTACTGCAGGTCAATGAAGGGGAGACGCTGGCTCAAGCGCTCAATCGCCACGAAGGGATGCGGGTACGTCTCGACAGCAGCAGTGACCTGCACCTGACCCGCAACTATGGCTTCGACTACAAGGTCTATCGCAACAACGTAGAGTTGGCCCACAAAACCCCGCTGATCAAACCGACCCAACTTCATGTTGCCAACAGTGCGGACGCTGTCGCACTGGCCACCCAAAATGGCAGCAACCGTCTGGTGGTTGAGTCTGATTACAAAGCACCGGATGGCGTACTGCCCTGGTTCCCGAGCTGGGATGCCGATCAGGGATATCTGCGCATCGGTGATCAACTGACCGGGCTGGAGGGGGTCATCGTATACAACAAGGATGCCTTCCGTCTGGTAGTACCGAGCGATATCACCCTGACTGCCGGTGCTCTGCTGCGTAGCCCTGAAGAGGATCGTCAAGACGCGCCAGCTCGCCTCGCTGGCAGCGATCTGCGGATCGGCAGCTTCAACGTACTCAACTACTTCACCAGTCACTCCAGCATTGGCGGCGCACTCAATATCCTGTGCAAGGATCAGGCGGATGCCGACAACGCCAAAGGTTGCAACCGGGGTGCCAAGAGCCAGCCCGAGTTCGAGAAGCAGCGCACCAAGATCGTCAATGCCATTACCGCAATGGATGTCGATCTGCTCGGCCTGATGGAGATGGAGAACAACGGCTTCGAGGATAACTCGGCCCTCAACAATCTGGTGACCCGCCTCAACGAACAGCAGAAGGATGCGAGCAAACACTACGCCTATGTGCGTCTGCCGGTCACTACCCTTACCGATGGCAAGTTCTTCGGCGGAGACGCCATCATGGTGGCGATGATCTACCGTCCTGCCCTGCTCACCCCCAGCGGAGATGCCAGCGTCATCAAGCTGCCGGAGCAGCGCTACACCACAGGTGGTGTGGCCAAGACAGCCGGTCAGCGCGATTCTCTGGTTCAGACCTTCACCCTCGCCAAGAGCAAGGAGCCGCTGACGCTGGTGGTCAACCACCTCAAATCCAAGGGGTCAGGCTGCTACGAAAATGGCGATGGCAAGACAGAACCGGCCGACCTGCAGGGCAAGTGCACCGAGTTCCGGGTCTCTGCCGCCAAGGTGCTGGGTGAGGCGGTCAGCAAACTGCCGGGCCAGGTGCTGCTGGTGGGCGACTTCAACTCCTACGCCAAGGAAGATCCGATCCGGGTGCTGACCGACTACAACCCGGCCACCAGCGAGCGGAAGATCGTATCGGCCTCCCACACCTTTATCGGTGAGCAGCCCTATGAACAGCTCGGTCGCGAAGTGACTCGCAGCTACGGCCTGATCGATCTCAACGTCAAATTCAACAAGGAGAAAGCCATCTCCTACAGCTACGACGGGGAGCTGGGCACCCTGGACTACGCCCTCGCCAACCCGGCGCTGGCCAGCAAGGTGGCAGGTGTCGCCGACTGGCACATCAACTCCTTCGAGAGCTCCCTGTTCGAATACGGCAGCCAGTACACCGGCACATTGCTCAAGTCTGACAACCCCTTCAGTGCCTCCGACCATGATCCCATCATCGTCGACCTGAGACTGGAGAGCGATGCCACCAAACCGGACACCTCCTCAGGCGGTGGTGCGCTGGGACTCGGCCTGCTAGCCCTGTTGCCACTGGCCTGGCGACGTCGCCGTTAACCACAGGCGCATTTGAATAGTGCAAGCAAAGCCCGCGACTCTCGCGGGCTTTTTCATTCAGGTCATTGGATTTACAAATGAAAGGCGCGGACGTATGGAGAAAATAAATGATGGAGAAAACAAAAAGGCCACCGCGATGCGGTGGCCTTATTGCTTCTTGTAACAAGAATTTGGTGGAGCTACGCGGGATCGAACCGCGGACCTCTTGCATGCCATGCAAGCGCTCTCCCAGCTGAGCTATA